>CAZTVP010000018.1:0-13083 GCA_964616995.1 uncultured Comamonadaceae bacterium | reverse complement strand
AGTGTATGCTGCATTAGACATGCCTTATGCTTCACAATCTCCAGAAGCAGACTGGATTTTTACTGAAACAGGAGAAGAAACAGTACTAGTTCAGCCTAAGGCCAATGAGGCGAATATCATGCCTTATGTAGTAGGAATGGGCTTGAAAGATGCGCTGTATCTGCTTGAAAAAAAAGGTCTCCATGTCAAGTTTGAAGGTCATGGAACCGTCAGAAAACAAAGTATAAAATCAGGAACCGACCTGAATGGAATTCACTCTGTAGAACTCATAATGAACCGCTCGAATTAATGAACGTTTTAAAAGACATATTATACCGAGCAGGCAGCATTTCAGTGGCTGGAAACACCAGCGTAGAAGTGAACGGAATCTCCAGCGACTCTAGAGAAGTGGCTAAAGATTGGATTTTCGTAGCAGTTCCTGGCACACAAGTAAACGGCCATGATTTTATAGATAAAGCCATCAGCTCGGGAGCTTCTGTCATCATTTGTGAAGTACTTCCTGATAGTTTAGATGACGCTGTTACTTATGTGCAAGTAGAGGATTCGAGCTATGCACTTGGAATTTGCGCAGCTAATTATTATGACAATCCTTCTTCTAACCTAAAAGTAATAGGTGTAACAGGAACCAATGGTAAAACTACCATAACCACTCTCCTTTTCAATCTATTTACTGCACTTGGTTATAAAGTAGGTTTGATTTCTACAGTTATCAACCGTATAGGCAATCAAGAAATAAAGGCTACACACACTACGCCTAATGCAGTGGCACTGCAGGCGCTTCTGGCTAAAATGGTAGCTGAGGGCTGCGAGTACTGTTTTATGGAAGTTAGTTCTCACGCGCTTCATCAGAATAGAACGGCAGGACTAGATTTTACTGGAGCACTTTTCAGTAACATAACTCACGACCACTTGGATTATCACAAGACATTTAAAGAGTACATCTATGCTAAAAAGCTACTCTTTGATGGTCTCAGTAAAAGCGCTTTCGCCATTTACAATGAAGATGACCAAAATGGTGAGGTTATGGTTCAAAACTGCAAAGCCAGAAAAAGAAGCTTTGCGCTTAAAACCATGGCAGATTACAAAGCCAAGATTTTAGAAAATCTAATAAGTGGACTTCACTTGACTATAGATGGTAATGAGCTATACACCAAACTTATAGGTCATTTTAATGCTTCTAATCTGCTGGCGGTTTATGCTATTTCTCAAGAGTTAGAACAGGACAAGATGGAGGTCTTAACTCACCTTTCATCGCTTTCTAGTGTGGAAGGAAGATTCCAACAGATAGTGAGCGACCAAGAGATTATAGCCGTAGTAGATTACGCCCACACTCCTGATGCGCTCATGAACGTCCTTAAGACCATCAAGACGTTGCGCACAGGTAATGAACAAGTGATAACAGTAGTGGGCTGCGGAGGAGACAGAGACAAGTCTAAAAGACCTGAAATGGCTAAGATAGCGGCAGAGTTCAGCAATAAAGTTGTGCTCACATCTGACAATCCTAGAACCGAGGTTCCTGAGACCATTATTATGGATATGGCAGCGGGATTAGACCCTGTGGCTATGGCTAAAACCCTTCAGATTACCGATAGAAAGGAAGCTATAAAACTGGCATGCACTCTGGCTCAGCCGCATGACATTATTCTCATAGCGGGTAAAGGCCACGAGAAATACCAAGAAATTAACGGAGTAAAACACCCTTTTGATGACTTAGAAGCGGTGCAAAACACATTTAAACTACTCGAGAAATAATGCTGTACCATTTATTTGAATATTTAAATAACACGTATGACCTAGCTGGTGCAGGATTATTCAAATTCCTTTCCTTCAGAGCGGCTATGGTTATCATTACATCTCTGACTATTTCTATGTTCTTCGGTAAGAGTCTGATTAACTGGATTAGAAATAAACAAGTAGGAGAAACCATCAGAGATTTAGGATTAGAAGGCCAAATGGAAAAGGCTGGAACTCCTACCATGGGTGGAATCATCATATTACTAGCCATTTTAGTTCCTACGCTTCTATTCGCTGACTTGACTAATGCCTATATCCAAGTCATGCTGGTTTCTACTGTTTGGTTCGGAGCCATAGGGTTTATAGATGATTACATCAAAGTATTTAAAAAGAACAAAAAAGGACTAGCCGGAAAATTCAAAATAGTAGGTCAAGTAGTGGGTGGAGTCATAGTAGGTTCTATGCTCTACTTTAATCCTGATGTAACTATCAAGGAGAAAATCACAGACACGCCTACTCCTAACATTGAGAACGTTATAGAACAGTCATCAGGAACTACTAATCCTGATGTTTGGAAGGAATCTAAGTCCTTTAAGACAACTATTCCTTTCATCAAGCATAATGAATTTGATTACATATGGTTAATAAATTGGATGGGAGATTCAGCCAAAGATTTGCTTTGGCTAATCTTCATTCCAATAGTTATCATCATAGTAACTGCAGTATCAAATGGAGCTAACATGACCGATGGTCTAGATGGTCTGGCCACAGGTACTTCAGCCATAATCGGATTGACTCTAGTTATCTTCGCTTATGTCTCCGGTAACTACATATTCGCGGATTACTTGAATATCATGTACATCCCACGTTCGGGAGAGCTTGTGATATTTGGAGCTGCATTCGTAGGAGCTTGTATAGGCTTTTTATGGTATAACTCCTACCCTGCCCAAGTGTTCATGGGTGATACTGGGAGTTTAGCCTTGGGTGGAATCATAGCAGTTTTTGCCATAGCTATACGTAAAGAACTATTGATTCCACTTTTATGTGGAATCTTCTTAGTAGAAAATCTGTCGGTAATGCTACAGGTTTCCTACTTCAAGTACACCAAGAAAAAAACGGGAGAAGGCCAGCGGATTTTCAGGATGGCACCGCTTCATCACCACTATCAGAAACTTGGACTACATGAGTCTAAAATTGTATCCAGATTTTGGATAGTGGGCATTATGCTAGCTGTATTAACCATCGTAACCCTAAAAATCAGATAAGTAGAAAGTGAGTAACACTAATCAACATATCGTGGTTTTAGGTGGTGGCGAGAGTGGCACTGGAGCAGCTGTGCTGGCTAAAAAGAAAGGCTATGAAGTATTCCTTTCTGATTACGGACAGATTTCTCAGAAGTACAAAGACATTCTCACTCAAGAAAAAGTAAACTGGGAAGAAGGCACGCACAGTAAGGAGAAGATGACCTCTCCTTCAGAAGTGGTCAAAAGTCCTGGCATTCCAGATTCTTCTCCTATCGTCAAGTACTTTAAGGAACAAGGAATCCCCGTGATTTCCGAAATCGAATTTGCAACGCGCTACACCACAGGAAAATTAATAGGAATAACAGGAACCAATGGTAAAACTACCACTACGCTCCTCACTTATCATATTCTAAAGAACAGCGGACTAAATGTAGGATTAGCAGGAAACGTAGGTCAAAGCCTAGCGCTTCAGTTAGCCAGTGGAGATAAAGACTATTGGGTGCTAGAACTCAGCAGTTTCCAGTTAGATGGAATGTATGAAACTAAGCTAGACATAGCAGTGCTGCTTAACATCACTCCTGACCATCTAGATAGATATGATTATGAACTGCAGAACTATATAGATGCCAAGTTCCGAATCATTCAAAACCATACTTCATCAGAAGCTTTCATATACTGGGCTGAAGATGAAGTTATTACCAAGAATTTACAAGAAAAAGGGTATTCAGGAAGAGTTTATCCCTTTTCACTAAACAAGCCTACAGAAAGCACTCAGGAAGGTGCCTATGTAGATAATAATCAATTTATAATCAACCTTAAATCCCCCTTAAACATGTCTATTCAGGATTTAGCGTTACAGGGGCGCCATAACATGATGAACTCTATGGCGTCCGGTGTAACTGCCAAGCTACTCCAGTTAAGAAACGAGAGCATAAGAAAAAGCCTAACCGATTTTGATACGGTAGAACACCGTTTAGAAATGGTAGCTAAAGTAAACGGAGTAAAATTTATCAATGACTCTAAAGCCACTAATGTAAACTCTACATGGTACGCCTTAGAAAGTCAAAAAGACACTGTAATATGGATAGTAGGAGGTGTAGATAAAGGAAACGACTACACAGACCTTATTCCACTAGTAGAAGAAAAAGTAAAAGCCATTATTTGTCTAGGAAAGGACAATAAAAAATTGCTGGAAACCTTCGGAGATAAAGTGAAATTCATTCACGAAGTAACTTCAGCTAAAGATGCTGTAGATGTGGCTTACCAAGTAGCCTTTGAAGGTGAAACCGTACTATTATCACCAGCATGCTCCAGCTTTGATTTATTCGAAAATTACGAGGACAGAGGAAGACAGTTTAAGAAAGCAGTAAAAGGACTTTAAACCCACTTTCTCATGACCTTTATGCAGACCATACAGGAGAAGCTAAAGGGAGATAAAGTCATCTGGATGGTGACTATATTTCTAGCTTTATATTCTCTACTAGCCGTTTACAGCGCCACAGGAGCATTAGCTTATAAGACTGATAGCTCTTTGCGCTACCTCATTAAGCATGGCATCATGCTCAGTGCTGGTATAGCTGTAATCTATTGGGTGCATCAGGTCAAGTTCAAGTATTTTTCCAGGGTCAGTCAGTTGCTTATTTGGGTAGCTGGAGGTCTGTTATTGGTGACTTTACTGTTCGGGCTAAATATAAATGGAGCTAGCAGGTGGATTAAGATTCCGGTTATCAATCAGAACTTCCAAACCTCAGATTTTGCTAAGATTGTCCTGATTATGTACGTAGCACGGATGCTTACCGTTAAGCGAACCGTACTGCATAGTTTTAAGGAAGGAGTCCTGCCTATTCTTGTCCCTGTGGCAGGAATTTGCTTGCTCATTTTCCCGGCTAACTTCAGTACGGCAGTTTTATTGGGAGGAGTTTGCTTGCTACTGATGTATATCGGAGGTGTTCACATTAAACATATCGGAACCATTCTAGGAGTTTCACTTTTAGGCTTGGTAATGATGTTTTCACTGTATAAAGTAGACGCCAGCTTAGTCCCAGATAGAGCCAGCACTTGGATGAGTAGAATAGAAATGTTCACCTCAGGAGAATCCAGCTCAGAAACAGCTACAGATTACCAAAGTGAAGAGGCCAAAGCCGCCATTTATCGAGGAGGAGTTTTACCATCTCTGCCAGGAACAGCACACGCCAGAAATAGCATGCCTCATGCCTATTCAGATATGATATACGCTTTTATCATAGAAGAATACGGAAGCATCTTCGGTGGGTTAGGAATCTTGATGCTCTACCTCATCTTTTTCTACAGAAGTATAAGAGTAGCCATTAAATGCCCTAGACATTTTGGCGGCCTATTAGCACTTGGTTTTAGTATGCTTCTGGTCTTTCAAGCGTTTATAAACATGGCGGTATCGGTGAATATTATTCCGGTCACAGGTCAGCCGCTTCCACTGGTTTCCATGGGAGGAACGAGTATTCTGTTCACCTGTTTTGCCATAGGTGTTATTTTGAGCGTGAGCAGAAGTGTTTTTGATGAAGATTATGAAGCAGAACTCAGCGGTGCAAAACAGAAAAACCCAGTAAAAAAGTCTAAGTCCGTTAACCAACCTAAAACCGAAGAGGAACATGTCTTCGCCTAGGGTTATCATATCAGGAGGAGGAACTGGTGGACACATTTTTCCAGCCATAGCCATAGCAGATGAAATCAAAAGACGTCATGCTGATGCAGATATTCTTTTCGTAGGTGCCGAAGACCGCATGGAAATGACCAAAGTTCCTGATGCAGGTTACCCCATAAAAGGACTATGGATTAGCGGGATTCAGAGGAGGTTAACGGTAGATAATCTTTCATTCCCTTTCAAGCTCATTTCTAGTTTGTGGAATGCGAATAAAATCATAAAAAAATTCAAGCCAGATGTGGCCATTGGTGTGGGAGGTTATGCTTCGGGGCCATTATTAAAAAGAGCCAATGCCCAAGGCATAAAAACCGTCCTTCAAGAGCAAAACTCTTTCCCAGGAATAACTAACAAATGGTTAGCCAACGGAGCCAATAAGATTTGCGTAGCGTATGAGAAAATGGACAGGTGGTTCCCTGCAGATAAGATTAGTATAACAGGAAATCCCGTGAGAGCACTCATAGCCAACGCTGAAATTTCATCTAACGAAGGAAAAAAACACTTCGGGTTAAATCCTGAAAAAAAGACTGTCCTAGCCATAGGCGGAAGCTTAGGTGCACGAACTATAAATCATTCACTCATAGACTGCTGTGAAGCACTTACTCAAAATCATGAAGTTGAACTCTTATGGCAAACCGGAGCTAACAACTTCGAAGAAGTTATCCGTTCAATATCTACGGAAAACGATGCGCTTAGAATAGTCCAATTCATTAAAGAAATGGATAAAGCCTACGCTGCTGCAGATGTAATCATCAGCAGAGCCGGAGCCATGTCCATCAGTGAACTCTGCTTAGTAGGAAAACCCACTATTCTGATTCCTTCTCCTAATGTAAGTGAAGACCATCAGACCAAAAATGCCAGAGCACTGAGCGACAAAGGCGCAGCAGTTCTTCTCAAAGATGCTGATGCCAAAGAAAATCTATTAGCTACCATAGAAGATGTACTGTCCTCTCCTGATAAGATGAAGAGCATGAGTGTAGCTATTAAAGAATTAGCCAAGCCTAATGCTACAGCTCATATCGTAGATGAAATAGAAAAACTAATAGCCAATTGAAATCAGCAGTTCACATATCGTCTGCTGATATCAAGCTAAGTGCTATACAACATGTTTACTTTTTAGGTATAGGTGGAATAGGAATGAGCGCTCTTGCTAGATACTTTCATTTGGCTGGGAAAGTTGTTTCGGGTTATGATAAAACCGCTACTCCATTGACGGATAAACTTCAAGAGGAAGGAATTTCTATACACTTTGAAGATGACATACGGCATATTCCTGTTGAATTAAAAGAAGTGTCTAGAGAAAATTCGTTAATAGTCTATACTCCTGCCATTCCATCAGATTTAAAGGAATTCAACTATTTGAAAGAAAATGGGTTTGCGGTAATGAAGCGCTCTCAAGCACTTGGGCTCATTACTTCAGAAACCAACTGCCTAGCAGTAGCAGGAACACATGGTAAAACGACTACAAGCACACTTCTAGCTCACATGCTCAAAGAGGCCAAAGTACCGCTTACGGCATTTCTAGGAGGAATATCAGTCAACCTTGAGTCCAATTTTACCCATGACAAAGATGCTGAGCACTCAGTGGTGGAAGCAGATGAATTTGATAGAAGTTTCCTAAGTCTATCTCCTGCGGGAGCCATCATCACCTCTGTAGAGGCTGACCATCTGGATATTTACGGTGAAGAAGAAAGGTTGGTGGAATCTTTCATTAACTTTGCGCAGCAAGTAAAAACTCACCTCATCCTTCATGAAGATGTAAACGAGAAAATACTCGGACGTCAAGAGCTAACAGATAAAAGGATTTACAGCTATGGATGGAGTTCTTCTTCGGACTACACCATTAGTAATTACACCATAGAGAACAGCCAAGGTAGTTTCTCACTTAGAACTCCTAAGGAAGAAGAATACAAAGTTTCCACTCCTCTTCCAGGAAGACATAATGTAGAAAACGCTACCGCAGCTCTAGCGCTGGCTGAGCAATCTGGACAAGACATCTCTAACCTCATACAAGGGTTAACCACCTTTAAAGGAATTAAAAGAAGATTCGAGTTTAAATCTAGAAAAGCAGGAAGAGTTTACATAGATGATTATGCACACCATCCTACAGAACTGAAAGCGGCTATACAAGCAGCTCAAGAACTGTATCCTGAGGAAAAAATAGTCGGAATATTTCAGCCTCATTTATTCTCTAGGACAAGAGATTTTATGGAAGAATTCGCGGCTGTGTTAGGTGAATTAGATTCAGTGATTCTACTTGAAATATATCCTGCCCGTGAGAAGCCAATAGATGGTATTTCTAGTCAAGCACTCTTAAATAAGATATCCAGCCCTAACAAGGAACTTCTTTCCAAAGAAGAAACTATAGCTTGGGTGAAGAATCACCTTCCTCCAATGCTTATGACTCTGGGAGCGGGAGATATAGACCAATTGGTAAACCCTATAAACGAACTGTATCATGCATAAAATTCTCAGAAAAATAGGTATCGGAGTTCTTGTGATTGGGGCTGTATTACTCACGGCTTTTGGGTTTAAAAAACAGGAAGAAATTAAATGCTACCTGCTAGATGTAGAACTTAAAGTGGATGCTGCCCATGCACTCACTTCTGAGGCAGAAATAACTCAAGCCATCAGAGAAACAGGCATGACTATAGAAGGTGCATCCATAGAAAATGTGGATGTAAAAAAGATAAAAACCATCTTAGATGGGCAGGCACTTCTTAAAAATACCACTGTTCATAAAACTGTTGATGGAAAAGTGAAGGTTTACGCTGAGCAGCGCATACCGTTCATTAGAATTATAAACGAACACGGAGCTCAGTTTCTCATAGACCAAGACGGTGTGAAAATGCCTTGTCTTTCTAGCGGAAACCCGCGTTTGATGCTATTTACAGGAAGAATTAACGACTATTTAGATGGTACTACACTTGAATTACTTCAGGTGAATGAAAACCTCAGAAACTCAACCATTTTAGACGAAATTTTCCAGGTGGCTACATATATAGAATCATCTGATTTCTGGCAGAATCAGGTGGAACATGTCTATGTAAATGCTGAACAAGAATTCGAGTTGATACCTCGCGTAGGTGACCAAGTAATTCTTTTAGGAGAAGCTGAAAACATAGAAGATAAACTAACCCGACTGGAGGTTTTCTACAAGGAAACCATCGGTAAGAAGAATTGGAACCAATACGCCACACTTGACCTCAGATTTGATGACCAAGTGGTGTGTAAAGAAAAAAACTATTAAAAACCTAAACCTTTAAGCATGTCAGAAATTGTAGTAGGATTAGACATAGGAACCACTAAGATAGCTTGTCTAGTGGGGAGACAAAACCAACACGGAAAGATAGAAGTACTCGGAATGGGTGTTTCCGAGTCTGTGGGTGTTACTCGCGGAGTAGTTTCTAACATTGAAAAAACTGTGGCTTCCATTAAAGCGGCTGTGGCGGAAGCTGAGAAGAACTCTAATGTAGAAATCAATGTGGTAAACGTAGGTATAGCTGGGCAGCACATTAACAGCCTTCAGCACCGTGGAATTAAGATGAGAAACAGCTTAGAAACTGAAATTTCTAAGTCTGACATAGATGAGCTCATAGATGACATGTACAAGCTGGTGATGCTTCCTGGAGAGGAAATCATACACGTGCTTCCACAAGAATTTATCGTAGATAATGAGCAGGGCATTAAAGACCCTATCGGTATGTCAGGCGTTAGATTAGAAGCTAACTTCCACATCATTACTGGTCATATAGCCGCTGCGCAAAACATTTACAAGTGTGTTTCTAAGGCAGGTCTTACTGTGGACCAGCTTATTCTAGAACCACTAGCATCTAGTGAGGCTGTGCTGAGTCAGGAAGAAAAAGAAGCTGGAATAGTACTAGTAGATATAGGAGGTGGAACTACGGATTTAGCCATATTCCAAGATGGTATCATAAGACACACAGCTGTAATCCCATTCGGAGGTAATGTGATAACTGAGGATATCAAGAAAGGCTGCACCATTATGAAAAACCAAGCTGAAGTACTGAAGAGAAAATTCGGTTCGGCTATAGCTAGTGAGAATAAGGATAATGAAATAGTATGTATTCCTGGATTAAGAGGAAGAGACCCCAAAGAAATCTCCTTAAAGAACCTAGCTAACATCATAGAAGCACGAGTTTCTGAAATCATAGAACACATCTACTACGAGATTAAAAACAGTGGTTTCGAAAAAGAGCTTATAGGAGGAATAGTAGTCACAGGAGGTGGTTCTCAACTGAGACATATTACCCAACTCTTTGAGTACATCACCGGTATGGACTGCAGAATAGGCTATCCGAATGAGCACCTATACAAAGCTCCTAATGAAGATGTAGTAAAGCCTACTTACTCTACAGGTGTAGGACTTGTGATGAAAGGATTTGAGGATAGCATTACCCAATCTTCTGATGAAATTCAGAAGAAACAGCAGGGTGAAACTAGAAGAGGCGCTATGAAATTTTTAGATAATATCAAAGCGTGGTTTGAAAACGAAGAGGACTAAAAATTAACAAATGAATGCAAGCGGTATGGAAAACTATGCGGTGCAAAAATTTATTTAATAAATGAGATTTTGCTTATTCGCAAGCTGTTTTTCTTACCGAAAAATAAATAACAATTTAACCTAAGAAACATGAGTGAACATACATCAGACATCATGAGATTTGACCTACCTACAGAGAGTAATTCTATCATAAAAGTGATAGGCGTAGGTGGAGGCGGAAGTAATGCCGTTAACTACATGTATGAACAAGGGATTAAGGGTGTGGACTTCGTAGTCTGCAATACTGATGCTCAAGCATTAGACCACAGCCCTGTTCCACTCAAGATTCAACTAGGTGCTACCCTCACAGAAGGAAGAGGTGCTGGAGCCATTCCTGAAGTAGGTAGAAATGCAGCTGTAGAAAACCTAGAAGATGTAATGAAGATTCTTACTAAGAATACTACTATGGTTTTCGTTACTGCTGGTATGGGAGGTGGAACTGGTACCGGTGCCGCTCCTATTATAGCTAAAGCAGCTAAAGACTTAGGTATTCTTACTGTGGGAATAGTTACTGTTCCATTCATGTTCGAGGGTAGAAAGAGAAAGAATCAAGCAGAGCAAGGATTGAAAGAGATGAGAGAATCTGTAGATACTCTTTTAGTAATCAAAAACGATAAGCTAAGAGAACTTTACGGAAACTTGACGCTTAGAGATGCTTTTAGTCATGCAGATGAAGTTCTTTGCACCGCAGCTAAAGGAATAGCAGAAGTAATTACACTTACTGGAGAAGTAAACGTAGATATGAATGATGTAAACACCGTGATGAAAAATAGCGGTGTGGCCATTATGGGCTCTGGTAAGGCTTCTGGTGAGAATAGAGCTATGGTAGCTGTTACTGAAGCACTAGAATCTCCTCTACTGAATGATAATGATATTACTGGTGCTGAGTTCGTATTACTGAATGTAACACACGGTAGCGATGCAGTTACTATGGATGAAGTAATGGAAGTTACGGATTACATCCAGGATAAAGCAGGAATGAGTGCAGAGGTAATTTGGGGTTATGGTGAGGATGAGTCGTTAGGAGATGACTTATGTGTAACGGTAATAGCCACAGGATTTTCTTCTAATGAAATCATAACTGGAATTCCAGTAGCTGAACCACAGATTAAGAAATTCTCATTAGAGGATAAAGAACCTCAGCAGATTACAGCTCCCATCTCTACTCCTACTGCACCTATTCAAGAAGAGCCATTACAGTTCGAAGCGCCTACGGAAGCTGAACCATTCTTAAAAACAGAGGAAGCTCCTACTAATGCTCAATTAGAAAATGAAGTAGAAGCGGAAAAGCCACAGTGGCTAGCCGAAGCTGAAGATGAAAATGAGGATAGTTCTATGACGCTTTTTGAGCAGCCATCAGAAGATATTAGACTGAAGGAGGATACTCCGGTACGTAACGAACTGGAAACTCCTGAGCCAGTGATAAACGAACCTAACAAAGTAGTTTACAAGCTTGAGTCTGATGAACTAGCTCCTACACACGAGGCTCCTCAAGCCCCTGTGGATAGCAGCATTAAGTTCACTCACCAAGACCCTACTGATAAAATCAGCAGAGCCGAGTTAGCAGCACTAAATCAAGAGAGAGAAAATAGAATCAAAGAATTCTCTCACAAGTTAAAAACTCCAGGTGGTTTAGCTCAATTAGAGAATGAACCTTCTTACGTGAGAAGAAATGTACAGTTAGATGATGTACCTCATAGTTCAGAATCTCAGATTAGCCGTTACACGCTGACAGAAGAGACAGATGAAGAAGGAAACAAAGAAACCAAACTGAGAGATAATAACTCATTCTTACATGACAATGTAGATTAAGAGTTAGACTCTCAAGTAGAATAATATTAAAAAGGCAGTTTTTACTGCCTTTTTTTATCTTCGCAGGACAATCCCTAACCATGAGTATTTCAGACCAAATTAATACCAGTATAAAAGAAGCTATGAAAGCCAGAGAGACAGCTAAGCTAGCTGCTCTGAGAGATGTAAAATCCAAACTACTTTTAGAAGCTACTAAGGACGGAAGTAGTGAAGTAGATGATGCCACGGCATTAAAGATTTTAACCAAGCTACACAAGCAAAGAGTAGAAGCTTCAGCTATTTACAAGGAACAAGGAAGAGATGATTTAGCAGAAGAGGAATTAACTCAAGCCGAATTCATCAAAGCCTACTTACCTGAAAAAATGAGCTCAGAAAAACTAAGAAAATTTTTGACCAATCTCATTTCAGAAACTGGAGCTTCTTCTATGGCTGACATGGGGAAAGTCATGGGTATGGCTTCTTCTCAGTTAGCGGGTAAAGCTGATGGTAAAGAAATAAGTACCATAGTTAGAGAATTATTAGGATAAATATCCACTCCTAGTAGCGAATAATGTTATTTAACTCTTTTGATTTTGCGGTCTTCCTCCCTGTGGTTTTTGCCATTTACTGGCTGATTCCTAAGAGGTTCATAGCTGCGCAAAATTTTCTTCTCCTAGCAGCCAGCTATTTTTTCTATGGGCAGTGGGACTGGAGATTTCTATTTCTTATCATTTTTAGTACCATCGTAGATTACAGTATCGGGCTGGCGCTTGAAGCTCAAAATGACAAGAAGATTAAAAAAATTCTACTGGCCATCAGCATGATAGTCAACCTAGGTTTTCTTGGGTTTTTCAAGTATTATAATTTCTTTTTAGACAATTTCATAGAAGCGTTTAGGCTTTTCGGAACTGAGTTCAATGCGTCAAGTTTAAACATCATTTTACCTGTAGGAATAAGCTTTTACACCTTCCAAACTATGAGTTATACCATAGATGTGTACAGAGGAAATCTAAAACCAACGAGGGATTTTATAAGTTTCTCTGCTTTCGTAAGCTTCTTTCCTCAATTGGTAG
>CAZTVP010000017.1:0-13548 GCA_964616995.1 uncultured Comamonadaceae bacterium | reverse complement strand
CAACACCCGTAGAGTAAAACTCCATTAAACGCTCTTCAAATTCTCTAGTCTTGTACACATTACTCACTCCGAACTGTATGCTTGACTCTTTATCATCCACAAGTTTTAGTGGTACTATGAAATTTAACTTGGTGTCATAGTTCCATTCATTCATAGACCTGAAGAATTTACTAGGCACGTTGATATCGGCATCATAAAGGTCAAATCCATCATCATCTTCTGGGTCTTTAATTAGATACTCAAGTACAGTCATGTCTGGAGTGTCTTGCACCGCGTAGGCAGCTGAGGCTATCCAGTTCATTCTAAATCCACTTTCTTCATTTAATAAGTGGTCTCCTCTTAACTGAGCTGCATTTAGACTTCTTTCTATGTATCTAAGTGAATTTTGAACACTTACGAAGTCAGGATCTATATTAGGAACTAGTCCTCTCAAAGATCTTGCAGATGAAATACCGTTTTGATTTCTGAGTAATGTAAGGCTTATCTTGTTTCCTTCTTTGAACTGAAGACTTGTGTTAGCTAATGCTCCCCAAAGGACATTCTGGTCAGCTCTAGCATCAGAGTATCTAGACTCCAGATTTAAAGTTTCATTGTCTTCTACTGCTCCGGTAAGTTTATATCTACCAATCTCACCTGTGTTATAGAATCTATTATTCTGACTGTAGGTAGCTGCTATGTTAAATCCAAAGATTCTTCCTTTTTCCTCATCTAAAACTTTCTGATTACCCACACCAAAACCGATTTTCATATTAGGTAAAGCAGTGCTTGTAGAAGGAACCCAATTAGAAGAGAATCCTTGGGTTTGCTCTTGAAGTAGTGCTAAGTCGCCTGTAGTGTTACTCTGCACATCATTGTTTACTACTGATTCTGGAAGCGCTCTCAAACCATTATCAAACCCTAAAAAATCAGTAGAACTTCCGTCATAAGTTAAGAAGTCTGAGTTAAACGTAGCATTCGTATTAAAACCTACTCCAAATGAAAGGTTGTACTGAAGACTGTCTGGGAAATCTTTAGTCTGAATATCTACTAAACCACCAGTGAAGTTTCCTGGAAGGTTAGGTGTAAATGTTTTACGGATAGTTACATTCTGAACTAAAGAAGATGGAAACAAATCCAACTGAACTGAATTTCTGTTAGGGTCTAATCCTGGGATTTGTCCTCCATTTAATGTGGTTAAGCTGTATCTGTCTGAAAGTCCTCTTACATATACATACTTCCCACCTTCCACAGAAATTCCCGCTGCTTTACTAGTCATGCTAGCCACGTTAGAAGCTCCTAAAGCCTTAGCAGTTTCACTAGAAACACCATCTATAACCCCACCATCATTTAGCTTCATTCTGTCTATAGCGTTATCACTAGTATTTTTAAATCTATCTACTACTACTGCTTCATCTATATCTATTCCGCCACCTTCTGATAATTCGAAGTTTAATTCTACTGAACTTCCTTCTGTAATGGTAACTGCTTTCTCTAAGTTGTCATAAGAAATAACCGAGCATACCAGAATATACTCACCTACTGGCAACTCGAACGAGTAATTACCCATAATATCTGCTGAACCTCCAAGCTCCATTCCCTTGGCCCAAATGTTGGCTAAAGGCATTCCTTCTCCGTTGGCTTTATCAGATACTACTCCGTAAACGGTACCAGTTTGTGCATAAGAAACTATTGATAGGATGATTAGTACTGCGGTTGTTAAAATCCTGTTCATGGTTAGTGTACATTAATTTTTTGCAAAAGTACCTTAGTGTACGATGCACAACTTCCAGATGGCATTATCCTATGTTTATCCTAATGTTAAGCTATTGTTAACTGGATACGTCAAAAACGCATTTAAACCCTTAATAAACAACTATATACAATATTGGCACGACTTTAGAACTAAATCCACCAACAAACAGCGGTCGATTCGCTGGTGGAAAGTCCACTGAGAAAAAGCCGCATCCAAAAACCCATTAGAGATGAAAAGCAAAATGGAAATTAGGAACACCCATCTTCAGAAGATGAACTCCTTAGTAGGTAAAACTTTTATAGCACTATTAATTTTATTAGCAAGCTCGTTTTCCACTCAAGCATCGGGTTTAAGAAGCTCACTTGAAATCCATGCTAACGATAACCGACCTTTTATCATAGAGGTAAATCAACAGCGTTATAATGCCAATGGTTCATTCTACTTAAACAGAGTACGCCCTGGCAAAGTGAGAGTTAAAATCCTCAGAAGAAACAGAGGAAACAATTACAATTCCTGTGGCAACAATAGAAACAGCCTTCAAGTCATGTATAATGGCTTTATAGACGTACCATCTAGGTCAGCGGTTACGGCAGTAGTTTCTAGAAATAGAGGAGTAAGAGTTACAGATGTAAGAAGACTACATCACCAGAACCAAGGTTCATGTGGTTATAATCAAAATGACCCACACCATATCTCTGGAAGTTACTCTATAGAAGGTCATTATGGTGGAGCCACAGGTTTATGTAACGCAGTGAGCATGTCTAATCATGAACTTAGAAATGCCTTAGAAAGAATCAGAAGAGCAGACTTCTCCAGTGACCAGCTCAGAATAGCTAAGCGTATCATTGACAATAATAACATCAGTTCATTTCAGCTAATGAAAATGGTGAGAGAACTAGACTTTGACTGTGACAGGCTAGAATTGGCTAAGCATGGTTACCACAATGTAATAGACAAAGAAAACATCTGGAGAGTGAATGACGCATTTTCGTTCAGCAGTACAGCCAGAGAATTCGAAAGGTTCATAGATAGATGCTAAAAATTAATTAACCCATCATAAAAAAAAGGTCGCTGTTTTACAGCGACCTTTTCAATTTCTTAACGTTCATAGCATTATGTTAATGGTGAGGTAACGCTAAGCTTAATCATGTAGATGAAATTTGTCCCTTTCTAATCTGACCTGGCATGAATAATAAGCGTGTATTACTAGTAGATGATGAACAAGATATTCTAGACCTGCTCTCTTATAACCTTAAGAAAGAAGGTTTCGAAGTATTTACCGCTGAAAACGGAGAAGAAGGCCTGAAAAAGGCCCTAGAAGTTCAGCCTAACCTCATAGTGCTCGATTATATGATGCCTAAATTAGATGGACTTCAAACCTGCCTTATGGTAAGAGAAGAACCTTCTCTAAAAAATGCTGTTATAGCTCTACTATCTGCGCGTAGTGAGTCGGACATAGTACGTACGGCATTTAAAAATGGAGCAGATGAGTACATAGCTAAACCTATTTCTCCTGTCCTTTTCGTGGATAAAGTAAAGCATCTATTAGCCAGCTAATTTCTATCCGCTGCGCAAAACACAACCATGAGTACTCCTAAATCCAAATTGAGTTCTTAGCTTTGGAAGTTAAAGTTCTGGTAACAATTCCGTAACACAGGAAGCAGAATTTTGCAATCAATATCAATTCAGGAAGTCAATCCTAAAATAATGCAAGGAGAAAAAATACTTTTAGTAGATGATGAGCAGGACATCATAGACCTAATAGAGTATAATCTGAAAAAAGAAGGTTACGTAGTATATACTGCCACAGATGGGAAAGAAGCCTTAAAAAAAGCAGATGAAGTTTTACCAGATTTAGTCATTCTAGATGTAATGATGCCTACTATGGATGGAATGGAAACCTGTGAAGCGCTGCGCAAAAACCCTAAACATCAGAACGTAATTATAGCCATGCTCACAGCCCGCGGTGAAGATTACAGCCAGATAGCTGGTTTCGAAGCAGGAGCAGATGATTACATCAGTAAACCTGTAAAACCAAAAGTTCTCCTGAGCAGGATTAAAGCACTTTTAAGAAGAGGTGTTGTAGAACAGAAATTGGAAGAAAACAACCAATCTATAGTCATTAATAAAGATAAATACCTCGTTACTAAGGATAAAGAAGAGTTCCACCTTCCTAAAAAGGAATTTGAGTTACTAAGCCTGCTTTACTCTCAGCCTGGAAAAGTTTTTACTAGACAGAATATTTTATCCTCAGTTTGGGGAAATGATGTGATCGTAGGAGACCGAACTATAGATGTACACATCAGAAAACTGAGAGAGAAATTAGGTAGTAACCACTTTGTAACGGTGAAGGGAGTCGGATATAAATATCAGCATTAATTCTTTGGTAATAAAACCTATTGCGCAGCTCTAAAAACATAGCACTTAGAATAGCCTTAGCCATAGGAGCATTAACCTTTTTATTGGTTTACTTCTCTCACAGCTCACTTCTTGTGTTAGATGGGCTAGCTAAAGCTATTATCATAGCACTTCTGGTATTGGGGGTTTCTTTTCTGTTGGTGCTGATGTATTTAGAAAAGTTTTTACTGCAGCGTGTAAAGCTCATTTACAAGACCATAAATAACTTTAAAAGGCAAAAATCTTCTGCTAAACAAACTGAACAAACAGACCTTTTAGAAGAAGTAAACAAGGATGTAATGGCTTGGTCTGAGGACAAACTTGGTCAGATTAAAGAACTGCAAACACAAGAAAACTTCAGAAAAGAATTCATAGGAAATCTTTCTCATGAACTAAAAACGCCTCTTTTTACTATCCAAGGTTACATACTTACTCTGCTGGATGGTGCCCTTGATGACCCTGAACACAATGAGCTTTTCCTATCTAAGGCTGCTAAGAGCGTGGATAGAATGACCGCTTTACTAGAAGACCTAGACACTATAAATAGTATGGAAGGTGGAGAGCTGCCATTAGATATAACTCAATTTGATGTAGTAGCGCTCACTAAAGAAGTCTTTGAACTGTTGGAAACTCCTGCTAAGAAAAACAATATCAAACTGAAGTTTAAAGCCTCTAACCAGAAACCAGAACTGGTAATGGCAGACAGAGACAAGATTACACAGGTGCTCACTAATCTTATAGTTAACTCTATCAAATATGGAACTAAAGGAGGCTATACTGAAGTGAGGTTTTATGACATGGATGAAAACGTGCTCATAGAAATAAAAGATGATGGCATAGGCATAGCGGAAGAGCATTTACCAAGGCTCTTTGAGCGGTTTTACCGCGTGGATAAAAGCCGAAGCCGACACATCGGTGGCACAGGATTAGGATTAGCCATTACCAAGCACATCATAGAATCTCATGGGCAGGATATATCTGCCAGAAGTGTAGTAGGAAAAGGTTCTACGTTCACCTTTAGCCTAGCCAAGGCTTGATGAGTGTTCACTTACGAAAGGATTAGATTTCTTTTCTTTACCTATGGTGGTTTCTGGGCCGTGTCCACAGTAAACCACTGTATCATCAGGAAGCGTGTACATTTTCTTTTGAATACTTTTTACTAAATCTGAAGGAACACTTCCGGGTAAATCTACTCTTCCTACACTACCATTAAAAAGCACATCTCCACCTATTACATAACCATCTTCCGCATTGTACAGCACTATATGGTCTGGTGCGTGTCCAGGAGTAAACAGAATCTTAAAACTATGACTCCCGAACTGAAGTTCTTCACCATCTTTAAGACTGGCTTCTCCTGCCGGTGAATGGTCATAATTCAACCCATACACTTCCGCACTTCTAGCCGCTTGAGCTAATACTATGCTTCCGTTCTCATGCATTTGTGGAGTTAACCCATATTCTTCATGTACAAACGCATTTCCCATTACATGGTCTATGTGGCAGTGGGTATTCACTAAAAGCTTGGGAATAATCCCTTCTGATTCTAAGTATGATTTAAACCGCTGACGCTCTGAATTATCATACATTCCTGGGTCTATAACTATGGCTTCTTTCGACTCTTTATCTACTAACACATAGGTGTTTTCTCCGAACGGCCCGAAGGTGAATTTCTGTATCTCCATGATTGGCCGCAAATTTACACGACAATTGTGCTTTTTTAGCACAACAATACTCTGCTGTAACTGTTATATTTACACGGTTTAATGAGTTCAGTTTTTGCATACACGCGGGTTCAGCTGCTGCTGCTTTTCTTAGCATGTGGCTTTCTTTCCCAAGCCCAATTTTACAATGGCTCCCAGCAGTCATTCGGGAAAAACCGTGTGCAGTATAAAACCTTTGACTGGTTTTACTATCCCGGTGAGTCGGTAGATGTGTATTACTATACAGGTGGTAAGGAGTTGGCCGAGTACGCGTTGCAATACACCACCGTAGCGCAGCTACAAGTAGAAAAACTCTTTGATTACTCACTTCAGGACAGAGTAGAACTCATAGTATATAATTCTCAAACGGATTTTAGGCAAAGTAACATCGGCATCCAAGATGATGATATAGATAACGTAGGAGGTAAAACTAAGATAGTAGGCTCTAAGGTATTTGTGTTTTTCAATGGTGACCACGGAGACTTTGCGCAGCAGATTAGAGAAGGAATAGCAGAAGTGCTTTTTAACCAGATGATGCTCGGTGGTAACTGGAAAGATGTATTGCGCAGCTCTACCTTTTTATCTATCCCAGACTGGTTCAGAGAAGGAATTATAAGCTACGCTGGAGCTGAATGGGACTCACAAGCAGACCAGTACATCAGAGATGGAATTCACACGGGCTTGTATGATTCGTTTAATCTACTGAACGGAATCCAAGAACGTTACGCAGGTCACGCCATTTGGAAATACATAGCCGATGTGTACGGAGAAAATGTCATTCCTAACATTCTCTACATGACTAAAATCAGTAGAAACGTAGAAGATGGATTTATATTCGTACTAGGAGAAGACCTAGACGGAATCTCCAGCAAATACACAGATTACTGGAAGTCCACTTTTAAAAGTGAGGAATCAGATTACGCCCCTGTGGTCATCAACAGAATGTACACAGACAAGCAGCTGGAGAAACAAGCGGAGTGGAAAGAAAAAGATAAGACTAAAAAAGCCCAAGCCATAGAAAAAGTACAAGGTATGACTCCAGATGAAGAGTCTAAATCCTATGTAAAAGCCAGAACGCTCGTAGATAACTGGGATGTCTTAGGATATGAGGCTAAGAAATGGAGAAAACTAGATAAACGGTTTTCTAAATACCTAGGAGCCATTCCTGTTAAGTTCAAACCTAAATATACCTACAGTCAGTTCTTAAGTAGTCCTGATGGTAAGTATGTGAGTTTCGTTACTCATGAATACGGGCAGTATAAAGTGTGGCTTTATGAGCCCAAGACAGGAAAACTAAAACGACTGGCTAAAAGAGACTACAAGATAGACCGGCTCCAGGATGATACATATCCTAATCTGGCTTGGCACCCTTCCAGTCAGATTCTCTCATTTATAGCTGAAAGAAGAGGACGAGTTTTTCTAAACAACTACGATATTACCGAGAACAAAAACACAGAAAAAGAACTATTTAGAATAGAGAAAGTCATAGACATGTCTTACTCTCCTGATGGTAAAAAAATCGTATTCTCTGGCGTAGCACTTGGTCAGAATGACCTTTATATGTATTACACCATAGGAAATAATCAGACCAAGCTTACAGATGACATTTATGATGACTTGAACCCAGATTTCTTGCCTGATGGAGAAACCATCATCTTTAGTTCAAACCGGCCAGATGATACGCTCAGAGAAGAAGTTCCCGTGGATGTACATCCGAACTTGAAAGATATTTTCTTATTCAAAACAGGAGAAAGCCCTTCACTAGAACGGGTTACTCGAACTCCTCTTATAGACGAAGACCACCCGAGTGCTATTAACCAAAAAGAATTTACGTATCTCTCCTACAGAAAGAACTTTAAGAACAGGTATTTAGCTTCTGTAGATTCCGCTATCAGTAGAATAGACACCACTATTCATTACCGTTACTTTACCCGAGAAACGGCTAAAACCAACTTAGCCCTTCAAATGAGAGATTACGAAATAAACCCTGAAAAAAACACCTTCCAGTATTCATTTTACCAAAACGGAAGACTGGTGTACAACTGGGGAAAGTTGGATGATGAAATGGGTTCTTCTGCTCTTAATTCAACCGGAGGAGAAACCACTGGTTCTGAACCAGGAGAGTCAGCTACAGAGGTATTTACCATTATACCCATTACAGAAGAAGAAGGAGAGGTAGATCCATTTGACTACGAGTTCTCAGACCGCACAGGAAAGGTGGAAATAGAGAAAGAGGTAGTCCGTATTATGGACATAGAAGACCCCGAAACGGCAGATGCCGAAGCTGAGGGTAATGGAGGATTCGAACTACCTAAGAGTCAGCAGTACAGGTTAAACTTTGTCATAGATGAAGTTACTACGCAGTTAGATAATAGCTTGGGTCTAGAAATGTATCAGTCTCTGAGTGAAATAACCAGCATTAACCAAGGAGGAGGTATAGGAGGAATGGCTAAAGTTTCAGACCTCTTTGAAGATCATAAACTAAAAGGTGCCATGAGGCTTAACGCTTCATTAAGTGGTTTAGAAGGAGGTGTTTTTTATAGAGACCTGTCTAAAAGATTAGATAAAAAATATAGTCTCCAGCGGTTTTCAAACTTAGGAATAGTGCCAAACAGGCCATGGATTCTTCAAACTTCACTTCTTTTAGGAGTCTATGAACTCTCCTACCCTTTTGATGAAGTTAGATCTCTTAAAGGGTCACTCATCGGTATTTTTGATAATAAGGTGTATAAAGCATTAGAAGCCACCAGTGCTCAACAGGAATCTCTAGTAGATCTCACCGCAGGTGCTAGAATAGCATATGTATATGACGATACGCGCCAGCGAGACTTAAATATCTTAGAAGGTACTAGGTATAAACTCTTTGGGGAGTATTATCAGGAGCCAAGCACTCCTAATTCTAACATGACTGTGATAGGTGCAGATTTTAGGCATTACAAGCATATTTATAGAGAACTTACCGTGGCGGTGCGTGGAGCGGGAGCATATTCATTCGGTGGGAGAACAGTGCTAAATGTGCTTGGAGGTGTGGATTCTGAATTAAACCCACAAAGAGGAGACGCAGGCATTTCTGGTGATCAGAATTACTATTACCTTACTCAAGCTGCTCCGCTGAGAGGATTTTTCCAAAACAGTAGAAACGGAAGTAACCAAGCTGTAATTAATTCTGAGGTGAGATGGCCCGTGTTCAAGTTCTTTAGTAAAAAACCGCTGAATAGTGAGTTCACCAAGACTTTTATGTTCACCTTATTTTCAGACTTAGGTGCCGCATGGAACGGAATTCATCCTTATGTGGAAGACAATGATTTCAACCAGATTACCGTAGAGAATAATCCTGTAAGCGTTACCATTAGTAATAACCGTACTCCTATCATTTGGGGTTATGGATTTGGTGCCAGAGCTAAAATCTTAGGTTACTACGTAAGAGCAGACTATGGCTGGGCCGTAGATGACAATCAGATTATCGGGAATAGACTTCATCTTTCTTTGAATTTGGATTTTTGATTTGGGTTTTGTTGTTCTAGGTCATAGCTGAACTAATTAAGTATACCTTTAAACTAGATATTCAGATCACGGACTGCAAGTCCGCGCTAGCGATAACAAGAGTAACCAACTTAGATTTAAGATTAGAATAATGATATTAATTAGGATTTACACCTTGACTATAATCACCTAACTTGCTCTTTATCATTTTTATAGTTATGGCTTTATTCATTCCGTCTCATTGTTCATTGAGTACATTATCAAAGAGTACTAAACACAATTTCCTACTGAGCATCTGCCTATTAAATGTATTGAGTTCTTTATATTCTCAGGACTTACAGTTTGTAGATCATGACTTAGTTGTGTCAGATGAACTCAATGAAATAGGTGCCAATTACTTCTCTTCCACTTTAGGAATAGTAAATAATACTGAAATGGATTTAGAATTATACGCTAGAAGTGAAGTGATTTACCAAGAACCTGAGGAAATGTCATATAATTACCATTTTGGTGGAGTTCATATTCCCAGTGATTATACTTCTCCATTTCCAGTTTCAATTTTAAGTGGTGACACTTTATTCTACTCTGGAGATGATTACCTCGGTCTTGAGGTATCTTACTCTTCAGATTTCTCCGGTCTCACTGGGATAAGATTTTATTTATTAGATGAATCAGCAGGTGTAGAAGAATACGTTGATTTCTACTTCTGTTTTTATAATACAGGAGAAAATGAATGTGAAATAACACTTGACATTCATGATTTACACAATAAAACCTATGCGTACATCTTCCCTAATCCTGCCACAGATGTAATCAACTTACAAACGATTAATCTTAATGAAGGTGATCTAAGCTTTAACCTAACTGACTTAAATGAAAAAGAGCTGCATAAAGAATATTTAAATGAAGGCTCGTCTTTCACTACAATTGATATTTCACACTTATCATCAGGTATTTATTTAGGATCTATTACCTCAAAAAAGAAAATAATCAGTCGTCAGAGAATAATACTGCGTTGACCACTCTAGCTCAAAACCAGCTAGCGCAGACTTGCTGACGGTACAAGCAGTTATAACTAAATTAGACTTGAGAAGTATTCAATGATACCAAAACCACTTAAAGTAGAATTAATTTGGTTTTTAGCATTAGTGGCTATTGCTTTAGCATTTGGTTTTTCTTGGCCTAAGACATTACATTCTTCGCGTTTTCCAGGAGTATCTTTGACCATTATGAACACTTATTTTTCATTTTCTTTTCTAACCATATGTTCATTCTATTTCGCGGTTATTGGAACTGTGGTTAATATGGTAAGGTCTACTATCACTCGATTTAAAGTAATTTCCATCAACCTACATCTGATTTTATTCTTAACTCTATTTTTAATTCAGATGGCTCAGTTTGAAGATTTGATTTATATGTTGTACTACTCTTCCTATCCATCTAACACAGGTTGGACTGTCTATCCTCCTTTATCGGCATTACCAAATAATACTCCAGTACCTATGAATCCTCAATGGATGCTAATTCCTGAATTGATTTTAGTTGGTTTTATTTTCTTTTTGGCTTTAAGAACTGGTAATTTAATAGATAATTCCAGCAAGAATGAGGCTTTATCTTAGTCAGCGCTAGTAGATTCTAAATTAAATTAAAGGGAAAGGATGTTCTAAGTCGTTAGTTAAGAAAACCGATGTTCTCACTCAAACTCACAGTTACAAGGTGGAGATAAGATAATCTCTGTATTAGGCAAAAAAGTGGTGACTAATTCCTGTTCGGCCTTCGTCATTTGATTATTGAGTAAGTCTAGTTTCTTTAAGTTTTTTAGTCGGGCTAGTTGAGGACTAAATTCGGCTATGATGTTTGACCAAAGAGCCAACTCCTCTAATTTGTCCAATCTATTAATTTGATTAGGAATGGCTGTAATCTCATTATTGGCTAAGTTGAGTTCTTTTAAGTTCTTTAGCCTAAAAATGCCATTGTCTATAGCCGTTAACTTATTCTTTTCAGCGCTTAGGACTTGCAGACATCTTAGATTCCCTATTTGCTCAGGTATTTCGGCAAGTTTATTTCTATCTAGGATAAGTACTCTTAGGTTTCTTAGAAGAAAAACATCCTGCGGAACTTCTTTCAGCTTGGATTTACTTAAGTCTAGGTAATACACACTATCTGGCTCCAGCATGGCTTCATCTAAGTCATAGAATTTCTTCATACGCTTAGGTTCAGGACACTGTGCCGTACTAACTGCAGAGGCAGTTAGAAATAATGTTATGACTAGAATTATAACTCTCACGCTAAAATAGCTCTGGCTTGTAGCTGGTCTGTTTTCAATTGTTGTACCAATTCTTCTCTGGAGCTGAACTTTTTCTCTTCTCTTAGCTTTTGCACTAGAAAAACCGTAAGCTCTTCTCCATAGATTTCTTCATCAAAATCAAACAAATGCACCTCAATATGCATTTCTTTACTTTCATTAAACGTAGGATTCACTCCTATGTTTAGCATTCCGCTGAGAATTTTCCCTTGGAGGTAGCAGCGCGTTGCAAAAACTCCCGAATCCGGGACAATTTTCAGCGTATCATTCAACCGGATATTCGCTGTTTTGAAACCTAGTTCTCTTCCTCGTTGTTCACCTTTTACCACCTCTCCAGAAAAGCTGTAATCATAACCAAGGTAGGAATTTGCCTTCTTAATTTCTCCCTGCTGGATGGCGGTTCTAACTTTTGTGGAACTTACATTCACTTCTTGGATATCAAGGGCTGAAATTTCCTCTACCTGAAAATCAAACGTGGAAGAAAACTCATGGAGTAATTCTATATTTCCTTCTCTATTCCTCCCGAAATGGTGGTCATATCCTACCACCATGGTGTGGACATTCAGTTGGTTGACCATGATATCGCGCACATATTGCAACGCAGAAAGCCTACTAAACTCATGTGAAAACGGATGAATAATGAGATGGTCAAGACCTGAAGCCTCCAGTCTGGCTTTTTTCTCCTCTATGGTATTTAATAATCTCAGTCCATGGTCATCTGGAAAAAGTACCATTCTAGGATGCGGATAAAACGTAAATAGCACTGTTTCACCAGCGCAGTCATCTGCTATAGACCTCAGCCTATTTAGGATTTTCTGATGGCCTTTGTGCACTCCATCAAAAGTCCCGGTGGTGATTACAGCGTTTTTAATGCCAGAAACAGCATCTAAAGAGTTATAAACTTTCAAGTTTTATGGGCTTCTACTAGGACAAATATAAGCATCCAAATCAGGGCCATGAATAGTGAATCTCAGGTGGATAAAATAAATGCCCTAGCAGATGGTTCATTCGGTTTAACCTAGTATTTTTGCACCGATTTTGAAAACCCCTAATTAAAAGGAAATGTCAACGAACATTGGAAAAATATCACAGGTAATCGGGCCGGTAGTAGATGTAAGTTTTGCTCAAGGAGTAGAGCTTCCTAAAATCTTAGATGCATTAATCGTAAAAAGAGACGGTGAAGACCTGATTCTGGAGTGCCAAAAGCACGTAGGAGAAGATACAGTGAGAGCTATATCTATGGATTCTACAGAAGGTTTAAGCAGAGGAATGGAAGTAATTTCTACTGGAGGAGCTATTACTATGCCTGTAGGTGACCAAATCAAGGGAAGATTATTTAACGTGGTAGGAACTGCCATAGACGGAATAGGTGAAGTGAGTAAAGATGGTGGAAAAGGAATCCACAGAGAAGCACCTAGATTCGAGGATTTATCTACTTCATCTGAGATTCTTTTTACAGGAATTAAAGTAATCGACCTTATCGAGCCTTATGCTAAAGGGGGAAAGATTGGATTATTCGGAGGTGCTGGAGTAGGAAAAACAGTACTAATCATGGAGCTGATTAACAACATAGCCAAAGGTTATGAAGGTTTATCAGTATTCGCAGGAGTAGGTGAAAGAACCAGAGAAGGAAATGACCTTCTTAGAGAGATGATAGAGTCTGGGGTAATCAAATATGGAAAAGAATTCGAAGAGTCTATGGAAGCCGGAGGCTGGGACTTAACTAAAGTAGATAGAACTGAGCTAGAGTCTTCTCAAGCTACATTAGTGTTCGGTCAGATGAATGAGCCTCCTGGAGCTAGAGCTAGAGTGGCACTTTCTGGTCTTACTGTAGCGGAGTACTTTAGAGATGGTGATGTAGAGTCTGGAGGTAGAGATATCATTTTCTTCATAGACAACATCTTTAGATTTACGCAAGCAGTTTCTGAGGT
>CAZTVP010000016.1:5885-13827 GCA_964616995.1 uncultured Comamonadaceae bacterium | reverse complement strand
ATGGTAGTATCATCTAAACTACCAGCATGGGTTTCTATATCAACTTGATTACCAGTGCCAGTAAATCCAAACCAAACATTTGGATGGTCTCCATAAATTCCCTGAGAACCTGTGGCAGAAATATTATCTCCTGAAACTAGTTCTCCATCAGCATCTATCCAATATCTATAAAAACACAAGTCATTTGTTGGATCTATAAATATACACGTATTGTTATCCACAATATCACATTCGTTTGGCTCGGAATAATTATATGCCCAACTTTCTGTACAAATGACATCAGAAGCTTCATCAGAAGTAGAAACAGATATTTCAAAAGTTCCCATAGCCCCATTCCAACCTTGAACTTCTATGTAGTACGTAATTCCAGCCTCTGCACAGAAAGTAAGAAAAGACATGTTCCCATCTCCATCATCATCATCGAAAGCGATAGAATTTCCTGAGCATGCATCGTACACTTCTACTTGAGTATCACTTAAAAAGCCTTCAAAGGTTTCTACATCTACTTTAAAGCTAGACTCAGGAGTAAAAGAAAACCATACGTCTGGTGCTCCAGATGATCCTGAACCATCATTAGAATTTGAAGCATTTAAATTGTCACCAAATACCGGTTCAGCATCCAGCGTTAGTGGTACAGCGTTTTCACAAAGGTCGTTTGCCGGAGGATAAATACAGCAAGAATGGTCTGTGCCTGACAACTGTTCAGAACAGTCAAGTGTTTGGAGCTCATCATAGTTTATGGCTAAGGAATCTATACAGCCACCGTACCAGCATAAATCAGGATCTTCAATTAAACAATAATCAGGAAGCGGAAGATAATTATTGGCATTACTATCCGCACAATAATATTCCACACCTTGATCTTCTACACTGATGTCAAAG
Organism: uncultured Comamonadaceae bacterium; assembly: GCA_964616995.1. Lineage (GTDB taxonomy): Bacteria > Bacteroidota > Bacteroidia > Flavobacteriales_D > Sanyastnellaceae > ASP10-05a. Next base: position 12,945 of record CAZTVP010000016.1, on the reverse strand, counting down.
GTTCCTGTATGCCCACTAAACCCTTGAACTTCTATATAGTACGTAACTCCTAACTCCGTGCAGAATTCTTCTATAAGAGCTTCCAGTCCTTCACCCGAGTCATCATCCGTTTCAAGCGCTTCTCCTCCACATGAATCATAAAGTGCTAGCTGGGTGTCGTTTAACGTTCCAGCGGAGGTTTCTATATTCACCTTATTCCCTGTTCCTTCAAAGTAATACCAAACCTCAGGCGCTCCTGAGGAGGTGCCTTGAGCATCTGCAGTAGCATTTGAGCAGGTATTATCTCCTTCCACTTGCAAGCCATTTGTGTTTAAAAGAATGGCGTTATCACAAAAATCATTGACCGTATATCCACAAAAATCAATGTCAACTATTTGACAAGGATTTGAGAAAAATGAATAATTACAAGCATTAGGATCGTTACAAATAATCTCCGGTGGAGAATCCGAGCTAGTTACTGATATTTCAAAAGTACCCGAAGTGGACCCCCACCCTTCAACTTCTACATAATACATGGTGCCATATTCAGCACAAAACCCTTCTATCAAGGACATGAAATCACCGAATAGATCATTATCTTCATTACACGCAAGTTCTGAACCACCACAATCATCATAAATAGCGATTTGAGTATCATCATTGGTTCCTGCAAAGGTTTGAATATCTACTCAAGAACCGTCACCTACGAATGAGAACCACACATCTCCATCACCTTCTGAATCATTTCCAAAACATGCAGGCTCATTACCAAAATTTTCATCAGTAGTTCCAGTATTGTCTCCAGAAACCAACCCTCCGTCAATAGTTATTAAGATAGCATCTATACAAGCATCTGCAGCTGGTGATAATTCACCAGCACATGTGCAATCCTCTTGAATCACATCATTGTCTGTGAAGTCATCCCCATCATCACATGGCTCGCCAACCTCTAGATTATCTATAACTCCGCCTTCACCATCACATTCAGAACAGCCTAGGGCAAATACACACTGCTCAGGGTCTGATATATCTACGAAAGAATCATAGTTACATGCTGTTTCATTCGAACAACCTATGAGTGGATAAATAAGATTATCTATATCCGCGGTGCAACTGGTATAATCAATACTCCCTACTGCTTCTTGAGTTCCCACTCCTATGTTATAAGAAAAATCACCATCGGTAGTGAATGAACCAAGTAAAACAGAATTATTTACTCCCACCCCAAAGGCATTAGCGCCTCCGGTGGTAAACCATCCACCTCCACTAGGAGAATCTATAATTATATTGCCTCCTGAAGGACTAAAGGTAGGCCACCATTCTTCTCCTTCTAATGCTAATAAAGTTACCGCTGTCAAATCACCAATACCACCCAGCAAACCATCTGTTTCTCCAAAGAATGGGCTTAAAGAACCATCTGTATCATTTATGTCTTGAACACCTAATTGTCCAGAGGCTCCTGTACCTATAGTAACTACAGAACTATACCTTAATTCTGGAATAAATCCAAAGAAGAATGTGACGATGTTAGAAGCTATTGGGTCAGCAGTGGCCATAGGACCACTTATAAAAAAATTAGTGGTGGTAGAAATGTCTAGAACACACCCTTCACTTCCTTGTACTCTATCAATGGCATCAGAAGGGTTTTCAGCATTGGCATAAATCCTATAATTTATAAATCCACCTGACGACAGTGCAGGTGAAGTTGCAGCCACCTGGGTGGGAATGGGAATTGCATCCACAGTAACATTGACTAACTGAGTAAAACCATTAAATAGCACGACAAAAGACAACAGAACAGTTAAGCAGAGTTTCATAATGCATAAATATACACATAAAAAAAGCAGCCCGTAAAGACTGCTTCCTATGAATGTTGTTCTACACTATCTGACTATTAGAGCTTTAGCATAAAGCCTATGACCGTCATTCACTGTGACGGTATAGCTTCCAGTAGCTAATCCTTCTCTGTGTAAAGTAATGCGCTGGTCATATACGTTTTCCCACGCTCTTACTACTCTTCCGGTAGCATCTATTAACTGTATGGTTTTAACATTACTGCTATTGAATTCTAGGAAAGATACATCTGTCATAGGGTTAGGATAGAGCTCAAATTCTAAGCTTTGTAGTTCTTCCACACTTACGATCATAACTGGCTGAGAAAGGCTGCTACAGCCATTCTCATTTAGAACTTCTACTGTGTATGTACCGTCTTCTGTTACTTCTAAAGTTTGTTCTATGGCTCCTAGTATAGGTTCACCATTCATGAACCACTGGTAACTTTCAGCTTCTGTAGCTGTTAATGTGGCTCCTTCTTCTGTAATTTCTGCTTCAGGTAAATTATAAACGGTTAAAACCTGTTCTGAGCTTTCCATGCACAATGGGTTCTGAGCTACCAATTGCACCGAGTATTCACCTGCTTCCATAAATTCAGTACTGTATTCTTCTACTGTGCTTACTTCTTCACCATCTATGTTCCACTGGTAATCTTCTACAAGCGGATATTGACCTGAAAAACTCACCTCATCTCCAGCACAAATAAAGCTTGAAGACAACTCAAATTCCGATTCTCCGCCACACTCATGGATGGTATGCCAAGTAGTATTGGTAATTATTGGTGGATTATTGTCAAAGAAGATGTAGGCAGTCTGGTTTACTTCTTCTCCTATGTCTATATCGTCCTTAAAATCAATTTTAAAGCTTACTAAGCCATGGCTCTCAGGCTCATTCGTAGTGCTGTCTGGTAGATTAATATTCTCAAACAAGAACTCTACTCTTCCGCTTGGCTCTAGTGTGGTCATAACACTATGGCTATTAGCCATTAGCTGAAATGTACTAAAGTCCATGTCTTGGTCTAATGTATCCACTACTAATACAGTTCCAGCAGGTGCATTTCCTGTGTTCTGGAACCTGATGAGGTATTCCATTCTAGTGTCTGGCATCACTAAATGATCTTCTGAATATCCCGCAGGAATACCTGTAATATCATTTGGATCGTAAGCACAGGTTACCTCTTGTTCTATGGTTCTGGTGACCATAGGAATTAATTCATCTTCATACCATCCGTAGATGGTTACTGAGTTAGTCATCCATTCTCCTATGTGCTGCTCTGATGGAGTGTTCACTATTATATCATCAAAGAACATCTGCCATGAATCTAAGTTTTCAAACTCCCATGTTACCACTTGTCCATCCACCTCTGCACCTGGCGGGTAGGAAGAATTAAAACTTAATAGAGGATCAAGTGTGACCTCTATTACTCCCGAAATGGTATAGGTGCTCATGTTTCGATAGCAGATGTTGTAGTTTAAGACATCATTGCACGGCACGCCAGCTCCTGACTGGTAAAAATCTACACATGCCGTGGGAGGAGGTATGTCATTTTCGTTTACACCAAAGTAGATGTAGTCACCAACTTGCTGGATATTAGTGAATGTCTGAGTGGTAGCTGTGGTGTATGTTGTCCAAGGATTAGTGTAAGTAACCTCAGCTGTGTATGATCCATCAGATATTTCATGTACAGTAAATTCTCCTTGATCGTCTGTTATTATTTGTAGATCCAGCTCTGGGATGTAAATGTTTTGATAAGGAAGGGTGATTTCTCCTCCATCTAATACCCCATTGAAATTAGCATCTATGAATGTTACTCCATTTACCACAGGTACGCACTCACAGTCTGATAGCCACCAACCATTAAACCAATTATCATATAAGCATGGTGATGCTGTAAACTGACAGCTTCCGTTATCTACTTCAGCTTCTGAATTATAGTTACAAGCATTCGGATTTATGCAGCCAAGAAGCTGACCTACACAACCGCAATCCGAGGTTACAGTATCGTTTACAGTTAAATCACTGTTATCCGAACATGGCTGCCCTGGATAAATACAATTCAAATCTTCTGGATCTGCGTTTGGATTATAATTACAAGCCAACTCATCCGAGCATTTTATGCACTCAGCGCAAGATTCCCAGCAAACGACATCTAGATCCATATTTGAATCTATAGTCAGTGTTCTATTGGAAGAATCGTCATAATAAACAACACATTCTAGCCCTGGATCAAAGATTTCCCACAAACTCCACCCGTCAGCCATGAACTTATATTCATAACTTCCTTCTTGTATTTCCAATGTCACGGAATACACTGAGTTACCTGTAGACTCCATGTAGCTACAACCTGAACACCAAGCATTAAAAGTTCCTGTAAGTTCTACGAAATCATAGGTCTCTATAACATTCGACATGTCTACAGAAAATGTTACTTCATAGACACAAGAATTATTATCCTGAACTGCAAGCGAATTATAATTAACCGCCTCTGAATCAGTACATCCCACTAAAGTTCCTATACACTCACATTCTGAGTTATAAACGTCATCAATTGTATCATTTTCACCGTCCGAACATTCATCTCCAATACCCGCACAGTATCCGTCATCTATTACAGCATCAGGGTCATAGTTACAAGCCTCAGAATTTGTACAACCTACCAAATCTCCGACACAAGTGCATGATTCATCATAAGTATCATTAATCGTTTGAGAGTTTCCATCCGTACAGCTGTCATCTGGATATAGGCAACTAGAATTATCAATAATTATAGGATCGGGGTTATAATTGCAAGCTTCTTCTATGAAGCATCCATTGGAATTATAGGTTAATCCTGGTATATCCGAGGAGCAATGGTGATAGTCTATAGAACCTGCACTTTCTTGAGTTCCAACAGATATTTCGTAGGAAAAGTCACCGTCTGTGGTAAAGGAGCCTAAGAATACTGAATTATTTACCCCTACTCCAAACGCATTTGTTCCTCCTGTTGTAAACCATCCTCCACCGTTAGGAGAATCTATATTAATGTTACCACCTGAAGGACTGAATGCAGGCCACCACTCTTCACCCGACAACCCAAAGAGTGTAACTAGCGACTGACCAGGAATTCCTCCGAGCCAACCATCTACCGAGCCATAAACAGATACTAATGAACCGTCTGTGTCATTTTCATCCTCTACTCCAAGCACTCCCGCGGCTCCAGAACCTATACTAACCACCGAAGTATATCTAAGAGATGGTATAAAACCCAGAAAAAAAGTATTTATATTAGACGCAATAGGGTCGGCTGTAGCCATTGGCCCACTTATAAAGAAGTTTGTAGTTGTGGAAATATTCGTGGCACAATCTGCACTCCCTATTACTCGGTCAACTGCATCAGTCGGATTAGCCGTATGGGCATAAACCCTATAATTAATAGACCCTTCAGGCATCTCTTCTGCTAATTCTCCTATGAAGTTTGTAGGTATCTCGTGTTGATCCACCGTAATATTAGTAAGTTGACCATAAGACACTGAAATGCTATAACAGCACAAGGCTGTAATGATAAAAATTTTGATACTGATTTTTAACGTGTTCATTCGGCAAGGTTTAGATTGGATTTGACTGAAAAAATTCGCTAACAGCTCTGTTTTTAGAGAATTTATTCTGTTCATTATTTATAGTTTAAAAAAGTAAAAACACAAGGGAGTATAATACCCCCTTGTGTTTAACATATTATCTGATAATTAGCGCTTTAGCATAAAGCTCTTTACCATCATTTACAGTTACAGTGTAGCTTCCAGTAGCTAAACCTTCTCTATGAAGGGTTATGCGCTGGTCATACACGTTCTCCCATGCTCTTACTACTCTTCCTGTGGCGTCTATTAGCTGTATGGTTTTAGCTTTACCACTGTTGAATTCTAAGAATGATACATCTGTCATGGGATTCGGGTATAGTTCGAACTCTAACGTTTCTAGCTCTTCTACACTTACTATCATTACTGGCTGAGATAGGCTGCTACAGCCATTTTCGTTTTGAACCTCTACAGTGTAAATTCCGTCTTCTGTTACCTCTAGACTCTGGTCAATAGCACCTAGAATTATCTCGCCATTCATGAACCACTGGTAACTTTCAGCTTGTGTGGCTGTTAATGTGGCTCCGTCTTCTGTGATTTCTGCTTCGGGAATATCATATACAGTGATCATTTGAGTAGCGCTTTCAGTACAGAGTGGGTTTTGAACTACCAATTGCACCGCGTATTCACCTGCTACTGGGAATTCAACGCTATAAGAATCTACCGTGCTTACTTCTTCTCCATCTATATTCCACTGATAGTCCTCTACTAAGGCATACGCACCTGTCATGCTAACTTCCTCACCAGCGCAAATGAAATTCTCAGATAGTTCAAATTCTGATTCTCCTCCACACTCATGGATAGTATGCCATGTGGTGTTGGTAACAATAGGTGGGTTATTATCAAAGAAGATATAAGCTGTTTGATTTACTTCTTCTTGCACCGCTATATCATCTACGAAGTCTATCTTAAAGCTTACCATTCCATGGCTTTCTGGCTCATTTGCCGTACTGTCAGGTAGATTTATGTTCTCGAATAAAAACTCTACTCTGCCGCTTGACTCTATAGTGGTCATTACATCATGGCTATTAGCTATAAGCTGGAATGTGCTGAAGTCCATATCTGGATCTAATGTATCTACTACTAAGACCGTTCCTGCAGGAGCGTTTCCTGTGTTTTGGAATCTGATTAGGTATTCCATTCTGGTATCCGGCATTACTAAGTGATCTTCGGTATAGCCTTCAGGTATTCCCGTAATATCATTAGGGTCATAGGCACAGGTTATTTCTTGAGTAATGGTCTGATCAGTTACTGGAATAAGTTCTCCTTCATAATCTACATAAATAGTAACCCTACTCGTCATCCACTCCCCTATGTGCTGTTCAGATGGTGTGTTAACCACTAAATCATCAAAGAACATCTGCCAGCTAGGCATGTTCTCAAATGACCAAGAAATGGTTTGTCCATCTATATTTTCTGCTGGTGGATAAGATGAATTATAAGAAAGTAAATCATCAAGCTCTATTTCTATTACTCCACTTATTGGATATGGGCTCATGTTTCTATAGCAGATGTTATAGCTTAAGATATCATTACATGGCACCCCTATTCCCCACTGATAGAAATCAACACATGCTGATGGGGCTGGAACAGTCTCATTAGTAACACCAAAATAAATGGTGTTTCCTCCTTCTAGT
>CAZTVP010000016.1:0-5875 GCA_964616995.1 uncultured Comamonadaceae bacterium | reverse complement strand
CGTGGTAAAGTTCGTCCATGTAGCCGTATAACTAACGGATAGCGTGTATTCTCCCTCATTGATGTCTGGAGAAAGAAAAATTCCTTCATCATTAGTAATGATTACAGCATTCAACTCCTCAATAGATACATTCTGATAAGGTAGTGTTTCTTCAAATGGGTCTAAAATTCCATTATAATTATCATCTATAAACACTACACCCTGTAGCTGCCAGTAACAGCTTCCATCGTCCTGTGTTACAAGTTCGCTATAATTAGCTGCTCCTGGGGTAGAACATCCCACACAGATCTCAAAATCACAGCTTCCGTCATCTTCAGTGGCTAAACCGCTATAGTTACAAGCTGTTTCATCCATACATCCATATATGATACACTCAGGGTCATTACCTATATTAATGACTAAAGGATACTGCTCATACGAATCTCCCTCTGCATGTTCAAAAAGCAGGTTTTCTCCTAAAAACACCTGAGCGGAAGTTTCATTTTCCCAGAAGTCTGTAGAAATTGTGAGAAGATAGCACCCATCCGGTGTACATGAGTTAAAAGTCTCTTCAGTATTATTAGTCATAGTTTGTTCAGCTATTACGTTTAATGAATTATCGGCTAAAATGAAGCCTCCACCACCATCTCCAAAGCTGTCCATTAAGACAATGGTTAGTTCTTGTCCATAACAGCATGAACCGTCATCTATAATAGCATCAGGAACGTAATTAGAAGCCGTGCTATCCGTACATCCGCTTAGTATTCCGACACAACCACATCCATCAGCATAAACGTCTTCACTTGTGTCAGGATTAGAATCATCACATGGGTCTCCTACATAAAAACAATCAGCATCATCATTAGCGTCTGGATTATAATTACACGCTAATTCATCTGAGCACCCTGGAATCCACTCTTGACATTCACAGTTATCATCATATATTCCTTCAAGAGAAAATGGATGAATACAAAAGTCTCCGGACCAAGCACATGAACCATCGTCATCACTAGCATTTGAATCATAATTACATGCTGTTACATCTGTACATCCTGAGGTATTTCCAGAACACTCACAATTTGAATTATAGGTGTCGTTATCAGTCTGCCAATTGTTATCATCACAACTATCACCAGGATAAACACAATAGTCATCACCACAGCTCCATCCTTCTACATAGTTACAAGCACTCTCGTCTGTGCACCCTGCTAAATCCCCATTGATTTCAGCGCCTGAAGAAATCCCAATTGAAAAAGCACCTTGACTTCCATTCCACCCTGCTACCTCTATGTAGTAAAATACTCCTGGTGCGGTGCAAATTCCTGAGATTAGAGATCCAAACCCTTCTCCACCATCATCATCACATTCTAAGGGTTCACCTTCACAGTCTACGTATAATGCCATGGTAGTATCGAAATTATATGTTTCTACAGAGACTATAGAACCATCTCCTTCAAAATAAAACCAAATATCCCCGTCATTAGGATTCACCGCACAACCTGAGAGTTCTGTATCATCTGAAGGTGTGCTTCCTACATTAGAGGCTACTACTAATTCTCCATCTATGATAAGCTCCACAGCATCCTCACAATTTTCGGCACCATTACATGACCCATCATCTACCACGGCATCTGGGTTGTAATTAGAGGAGTCTGGATTAGTACAGCCTGCTATGTCACCTTCACACTCACACTCAGAGCTCAAGACCCCATTTAAAATCCCTTCTGCCTCACATGCATCGCCTATAAATAAACACTCTCCTTCCACAGTGGCTTCAGAGCTATAGTTACACGCCATATTGTCCATACAACCTGTAATGATAGGTTGACAATTACACTCCTGATCAACTAAACCTTCTATAGTTTCGGGGTGAAAGCAAAAATCACCTTCAAACAAACAACCACCGCTATCAATTTCTGCATCTGGATCATAATTACAGGCTAGGGCATCTGTACATCCTAGACCAGCTGAACAAGCACCAGAAACAAGTTCTTCTCCTAACAGGTTATAATTAAAGCACGCACTAAACTCACCATCAGTAGTGAACTGACCTATAAGAATGAGGTTATTCATGCCCACACTGTAGCTACTTTGATTTCCGGGTAGAGCAAACCAAGCCCCGCCTACAGTTGTATTTATTACAATATCTCCTCCAGCCGCGAAAGCGTCTGTCCAAGGTGCGTTGGGGTCGTCCAATAAATTGGTAGAAGCCGCATTAGCTAATGGTATGTGTCCTTCAGGGTTTTCTGAATATGGAATTCCTACATGTCCTGCAAATGAAGTTCCTATAGTTACATAAGAATCATACTCAGCCTCAGGAAGAAAATCAGCCATGATGTGACTCGTAGACCCTCCGTTATCTCCTGCACCAGGGAATTGATAGAAAGATGTACTTGAACTCACATGAACTGGATTCTCATCAAAACCTATAACAGAAGACAACTCATCCGTAGATTCATCTAATTGTAGAAAAACCCTGTAAGTAGTCATTCCAGACAAAGCTACAGCTCCTTGATCCTCCCCATGTACTATGGTCTCAATAAAAAGTCCGTTTTCAAAAATCCCACAAAGCCCACTGTCTACAGTGGCTTCAGGGTTGTAGTTTTCTGCTTCAGGGTCTGTACAGCCTACTATGTCTCCTACACAGTCACACTCACTGGTATAAAACCCATTAGCAATCCCTTCTGATTCACATTCATCACCTGGATAAACGCAACCCGTATCTACGGTAGCATTAGGATCATAATCACAGCCTTCTGGGTCCATACAAGCCATAATCACAGCCTGACATTCACAGTTCTCATCATATTCGGCTAAATCTTGGCCTTCTATAGAACAAATGCCTCCTACGAAATAACAACTGCCATCATCAACCTCTGCTGTAGAGTTATAATTACAAGCTGTTTCTTCAGTACAACCCTGAGAAAATGGCAAACAATCACAATCCTCGTTAACATAGCCTGGAGTGCCTGCTCCAGCATTACAATTGTCACCTACAAAGTAACAAGAATTATTATTAATGTTGACTGTTTGTGGATTATAGTTACACGCCTCTTCAATGTAACAATCTCCAGAGTTCCAGCTTAACCCAGGGACATCTGAGCTACAGTGAGAGTAATCAATAGAACCCGCAGATTCTTGTGTGCCCACTGTAATATTATAAGAAAATTCCCCGTCAGTAGTAAAAGACCCTAATAGAATGGAGTTATTCACCCCTATTCCATAAGCGTTAGTTCCACCTGTTGTGAACCATCCGCCACCCGCTGCTGAATTAATACTAATACTGGTTCCGTTAGTTCCAAAATCAGTCCACCACTCCTCACCAGGAGCTGACAATAGCGTAACAGAAGTCATTCCTTGCATTCCTTCTATAAACCCGTCCGTAGCACCAAAAACTGGATTCAGAGAGCCATCATTATCATTCAAATCTTCCACTCCAAGTAGGCCGCTCCCTGCGGTTCCAATAGTTACAACCGAGCTGTATCTTACATCAGGTATAAAGCCAAAAAAGAACGCATTAATATTAGAAGCTATGGGATCAGCAGTAGCCATAGCACCACTAATATAAAAATGTGTAGACGTAGAAAGATCTAAATCACAATTTTCTGTCCCCAAAACCCTATCTACCTGATCGGTAGGATTAGCAGTATGAGCATAAACCCTGTAATTCACAGATCCAGCCTCCGGGCCCACAATTTCTACAGGCACAGGGTGTTCATCTACCGTTACAGAAGTTAATTGAGAAAATGAGCTCGATGTATTTAGTACTAAAGCTACTATCAGTATACTTAAAAAGTGTTTAGAAGTTAAATTCTTCATGATTAAGGTGTTTAATTGTGGTGTTAAATACAAGTGGCTTTTTGATCAGTTGCATCTACAGCACAGCAAATTAGATAAATATCCACTTGCTTAAACACTTTACACCCTGAAAATCAACTTATTTTTCTCTAATAAACTACAAGTGCAATGTAGCTATTAGTCCACGGTGGCTATACATTTTAGCTCTATAGCTATAGGAGTAGGAAGTGAGTCTATGGCTACCGTAGTTCTGCACGGCTGGTTTTCTTTAAAATATTCTGCGTAGATGCGATTAAACGTGTGAAAGTCTCTTTTCATATTTACTAAGAAAACAGTAACATCCACAAGTTTATCCCAGCTGCTTCCACTTGACTCTAATACATGTTTTACATTTTCAAAAACTGAATGAACCTGAGCTTCGAAATCGAATTCAAGTTGGTTCCCATTGTGATCAAGCTTCAAACCTGGAACTCCAGAATCATGTGGGCCAGTGCCCGCTTTTCTAGGCCCTACACCTGATAGAAACAAGAGGTTTCCTACTTTTCTAGCGTGTGGATATGCGCCTACTGCTTTAGGTGCGCTTGAACTGTTTATGCTGCTCATTTGGTTGTTGATTTGACTATTTTTAACTGGAATTGTTTAAAAACTAAGACTTTGTCCTACAAATATCCTTTTTCCTTTCGCGTAAATTTAACACTGAGTTAATAATTTCAACATGAAAAGAATTCTAAACTTATTCATAGAATTCCAGACGTGGTTTGACCATAGTTTCGGCTGGTTTTTTACGAATGGAATGAAAATAGACTAGGAGATTTTTATCTGAATCTCTTTTAGACGGATTGTTTTACATTGCGCAGCAAAACACGTTACGCGATATTCACATGAAATACACTCCGCTTTCTAAAGACCTTTATATTAAAAACAGGAAAAAGCTCTTAAGTTATCTAGAGCAGGAGCACTTGGCTGTTTTCAATGCTAATGACATCCTTCCGACTAATGCTGATGGTCATCTTCCGTTTATTCAAAACACAGATTTATTTTATATGTCTGGTGTAGACCAGGAAGAAACTATACTGGTCATATGTCCTCATGCCGCTAAGGAATCTTTGAGAGAGGTTTTATTCGTTAAAAAGACGAGTGAAGAAATAGCCATTTGGGAAGGAGCTAAGCTCACTAAAGAACAAGGAACTGAAGTGTCAGGGATTCGGACTGTGATGTGGTTAGATCAGTTCGACTCTGTCTTTAACATGCTTATGGCACAGTCTAAAGGTGTGTATGTAAATACAAATGAACACCTCAGAGCTCATACGGAAGTAGAAACTAGAGATGCCAGATTCATTAAAAGGTTAAAGCAAGAATATCCTGCACATGGTCTGAAAAGACTTGCTCCTATTATGCACGATTTAAGGAGTGTAAAGGAACCTGAAGAAATTTCTCAAATGCAGAATGCTTGCAATATCACTAAAAAAGGAGTAGAGCGTATTCTGAAGTTCATCAAACCTGGAGTGAAGGAGTACGAAATAGAGGCAGAGCTAAGCCACGAGTTTCTTAGAAATGGCTCTAGGGGTTTTGCCTACACACCTATTATAGCCAGTGGTTTTAATGCATGTGTACTCCATTATATTCAAAACGACCAAGTATGTAAAGATGGCGATGTTATCCTCATGGATGTAGGAGCGGAATATGGAAATTACGCTTCAGATTTAACCCGTTCTGTTCCCGTAAATGGGAGATTCACAGACCGCCAGAAAAAAGTGTATAACTCTGTTCTCACCGTAATGAAAGGTGCTATGAATATCTTGAGACCAGGAATAGTCATAGAAGAATACCATAGAGAAGTCGGTTTAATGATGCAGTCTGAGTTGAAGGACTTAGGGTTAATTGACCAGCATGATATAGACAAACAAAATCCAGCTGCTCCAGCTTATAAAAAATACTTTATGCACGGCACCAGTCACCACATAGGGCTGGACGTACACGATTACGGTCACTACCACAAACCTGTTCAAGCCAACAATGTATTTACCGTAGAACCAGGGATTTACATAAGAGAAGAAGGTTTAGGAATTCGACTAGAAAACGACATAGTGATTAAAGA
>CAZTVP010000015.1:0-13918 GCA_964616995.1 uncultured Comamonadaceae bacterium | reverse complement strand
ACGCATTTAGAGAAGCTAAAACTGCTTACTCAGAATTCTTGAAAAAAGCCGATACTAAGTTGGCTGGGAAGTTTGATGCCCAGCGTCAAATAGAAATGTGTTCTAACGGAGAGGGACTTCTTTCTAGCATTACAGACTTAGTAGTACTGGAGAAAAAAGAAGTATCAGAAACCGACTTCTTTCGTTACTATGATTTAGAAGAAATAGGCGGTAGAGTCATAGCCAAGCCAGAAGAATTACTTACCAAAAATGATAAAAAGAAAGGACTTACTGGAGTAGTGCACTTCGATAGAAGCTCCTATTACATCTATTATTCTTCTTATGGTAACGATGGAGACCAATTAGATCTATACCGTGTAAGACCTGAGCCTAGCGGAGGATTCAGCAAACCTCAGAAGCTTCAGGGTGATGTAAATACTTCGTTTGACGAAGACTTTGCCTTCATGCATAGTGACGGTGAAACGCTGTATTTCGCTTCTAAGGGGCATACGAGTATGGGAGGTTATGACGTGTTTAGAGCGCGTTATGATGTAAATTCAGATAAATACATTGAGGTAAAGAACTTGGATTTCGCGGTGAATACGCCTGATGATGACTTGTTTTACTTGGTAGATTCTACTAAGACTATGGCATACTTCGCTAGTGGAAGAAGCAGTGCACTAGATAATCTTCACGTGTACAAAGTTCGAGTAGATGCGGTGCCAGTTAATCTTGTAATTGTCCAAGGTGACTTTATCTCGAGAATAGACGAAAGTCAGAAAAGCACTAAAATCTCCATTACTGATGAATTCACTGGAATGCACATCGGGGAATTTTACTCGAATAGGCAGTCTGGTAAATACACCATTCCGTTTGAACGTGCAGGAACTTATAAGTTCGAGATAGAAGCAGAAAATAGCTTGGTCATTCATGAAGGTGTGGTAGAAATACCATCCTTTGACCAACCTACTGCCGTTCGCCAAGAGCTTGTTTTAAGTAAAGAAGGAGGTGTAGAACAACTTCAGATCAATAATTTCTTCGATGAGATTATGGATGCTGACATAGCTTCACTCACACAAGACATTCTTAGACAAAAAGCTGGTCTAGATGTGAATGCGGACCAAATGACTCAAGTCTTAGAAGTACAAGAGCAGGAAAAGGAAGAAATAGAAAAACTTGAAAACGATAGACCAATAACCGAAGCCGGAGCAGTAGCTGGTTTTAACCCTGAGTTGTCCATTTCTGAAATTACTGAGGACATGAAACAGCAGGCTCAGGATTTCACTTCTAAGTCTGAAATGCTCAAGCAAGAGGCTAAAAAAGCTTACGGAGAAGCGGTGCAAAAACAGCAAAATGCCTCACAAAAACTAGAAGAAGGAAAGGGATTACTTGCCGAAGCGGATGAATCTAATCCAGATGATTACATTCAAAAAATCAATCAAGGAAACCAACTCCTAGCTGAAAGCAAACAGCTGAGCCAAGAAGCGCAAGGATTATTTGAAATAGTTCAGGCGCTAGATAGCTATACTCAAGAACTGGACACTAGATCAAAAGAAATCAGTACCAATGCTGAAACAGTTTCTTCAAGCCAAGACTTTGACCAAGTAGTAGAGATACTTACGACTGAAAAAGAAAGACAAAGAAACCTGAGTAAAGAAGATACAGCAGCTCCTGAAGTAACCGTAGAAAAGGCTAAAGCATTTACCACCGGAGAGCTAGAGAATTTAGTAAACAGACTAAAGAACCTTAGAGAAGAGGAAAAAGAACTGGAAATTAAGTTAGCAGGTAAACAGCGTGCATTTGAAGCCGCTTCTAAAAAATCGGATAAAGAAACACTAGAGGAAGAAATCACCATGATTTCTAATGAGTTGGTCACTACTCAAGAAGATATAGAAAAAGAATCTGAAAAAGTAGAAACCCTAAGTCTAGAAGCAGAAAACTACACCATTCAGAAAGAGTACTTGAGCCAAATAAATAGTGGTTCGTTCGAGGTGGAGTCGGCTCCTGTGGATTATGAGGGAAAAGACATTGCGCAGCAGATTAAAAGTGCATCTGAAGCTACTCAAACCGCAGACCAACTTATGCCTGAAAACCAAGGTCAAGTAGCATCTGCTAGTGAAGAGCTGAAGCCTCAGGTAGATATTAAAACGTTGAGCGCAAAATCTGGATTGTTAGCTGAAAATCAAGAATTAAAAGGTCTTCAACAGTTAAAAGCTGAGCTTGATGCCAGAGAGTTAGCACTAGCAGATTTAACCGACCAGAGAGCGGTGCAAATCAGAGAAAACGCCCTGAAACAGCAATATGCCGAAGAGTTAGAACAGAGCTTGGTTCAACTAGAAGAGTTAGCATCTTCAGGTAAGCTCAGCTCAGAAGAACAAGCATTCGTTCAGACTGAGAAACAAGCTATACAGTCGGAGTATGATAACTTAGACGATTCAGAAGTAATCCCGCCAGAGCTTGGAGATTCAGAGAAAGAACAACTTATAGAAGAGTACGCTCAGTCAGAGTATTCAGGATTAAATTCAGCTAAGGAAAGCACTTCAAGTTTTGAAGATTTAAAAGAATTACCAGCCAAGTCTGAAGTCTTTAATACTGCTCTAGAAGAGTCTATCAGTCAGTTAAGAGAACAAGTCATTTCTTCGGATTCTCCTGAGGAAATAAAAGAATTAGATGACAGAATAGCCAAACTGGATCAAATAGCTACAGAGTCAAGAGCTACTACTTATGATATAGACTTGTTGAACCAAGTATATGATGCTGAAAAACAAGCTAGGCCAAGCGAAGAGTTAGCTGTTACTGAAGAATTCAGAAGCTTACTAGAACAGAAGATTATTGAGTTAGATGAAAAGAATGAAAGCGCTTCTTCTTTAGAGAAAGCGCAGAATTTAAGCTTGAAGAAGGACCTCTCTAATCAGCTCACGTTAACCAGTGGAGTCATTACCAACCTGAAGAATTCTGAACTAACTGAAGCTACTGAAAATAGCTCAAATGAAACTTCAGAAGTAAATGAAGAAGTGGACGAAACCTCTGAGGGAATTACAGAGAACTCAGAAACTTCATCAGAAAACGCTGAGCTAAACGCTGAATCAAATAACACACAGGAAGAACTCACTTCAACTGAAGAAACTCAAACAAATGCTGAAGGTTCAGAAAGCACTAGTGAAGTAAAAGAAGTAGCAGAAACACTACCTAGCATTAGTTCCTCTGAAGAAATCAAGCAGCAGCTAGCTCCGTTTTATGACCAAGAAATAGAGGCATTAGAAGCCAATGAATCTCTGACAGATTTAGAACGAGTTCAGCAGAAACAGGAAGTAAATGCCGAGTTACTGGCCATAGTAAATGAAGCTATCAACTCTAAAGTAACTGAGCTAGATGCTACTGAAGATGAAGACCGAAAAGAAGAAATCCAGCAAGAGATTCAAATCTATAACTCGTTTAAAGCTGAGGTAAACCAAGAGAAAATTAGTCTGGGGAACCAAGCCTACGAACTGAAGAGAAATCAGCCAAAAGAATAATTGGCTGATAATACCCAAACTTCAGAGACAGAAACTTCAACTGAAAATCAAGAAAATCCTTCAAGTGAACAGCAGTCTTCAGAACTAACCGAAAACGAACAACCAACCGATGAAACATCTACTGAGATAGCTGAAAACACTTCAGAAAACACTGAAACAACAGATGAATCTTCTGATGATTTAGAGTCAGAAAATGAGGAAATTGCAAATAATGAAAACCAAGAATCTGAATCATTTACTGAAAAGAATAATTCAACAGAATTAAACACAGAATCCAATCCTCCATCTGAATCTGAACTAGCGTCTTCTGAAGAATTAGAATCACAGGAGAATGAAGGTGAAGTGGAGGAAAATAACATTGCACCGCAGAAAACTAAGCAAGAGATTAAAACAGAAGTGCTGAACTTACCAGAGGAAGTAGCACAAGAGCTCTATAAACAAACCACTCCTGCGGAAGAAATAGGCATAGGAAGCGAGAATTACGAGAGCAAGGTGGAAGAACTTATAGCCGATAATCCATCGGTGACTAATAAGCTTTCTAATCAAGCTAAAGTAATGAGCTTGAACGCTGAAATAGACGGTTTAAAAAACACAAATACTGGCGATTTAAGCGGAAGAGAAAAGCTGGATAAAAAAATAGCTAAACTCGAAAAAAAGAAGGCCAAGATAGAAGTGAAAAACTATCCAGTAATTCTAAAAGCAGCCACAGATTCGTATGAAGGTGAACTTTCCCAGACTGATGCCGAAATCATAGAAAGAGAAGCTGAGGTGAGTAAATCTGCTCCCCTACTACAGCAGATTCAGAAGCTAAGAGCTGAAGCTGAAGTATATAATGAAGATGCTGAAATCTACAAGGGTTTAGCGGAAAAGACCAACAAGAAAGATGTGGTCAAGAAAGAAGAGTTATACAAAGAAGCTACAGCTAAACAACTGGCTGCTAGTCAAAATTTAGAAAAAGTAAACTGGTTATTAGACAATACCGAGACACTGGCAGAGCTCAGCCCAGATGCGTTTGAAGCATTAGTAGAAGACCAAAACTTGGCTGCTGATGCCATAGAAGAAGCTGAAATAGCTTCTGAAAATGCTTACTCGCTGGAGTTTGCAGATATGGTGCTAGAGCTAGAAGATAGCTTAAGTACACCTGAGGAACTTGCCTTAAAATGGGACTTGGACTCGGCCGAAAAAGAGAAAGCTAAAAAATCAACTGCTTATGTGAATTATGAGTCCAAGACCAACGAGCTTTCTGAAAATGTAAACGAATTATTGGCTATTCAAACCGAGCTGCAAACCACTCAAACAAGAGCCAGAGCCCTTACCAAGCAAGCAGACGAAATAGAAAGCACGCTGGATGAAGCCAAGTCAGATGCTGAAAAAGAGAACTTTACCAAAGAAGTAAAAAGACTTAGAGCCGCAGCTTCCGTGGCATACCAAACTGCTGACAGCTTAACTACACAGAAAGCAGAGCTTTTAGCTGAGAGTCAGTCGCTGAAACAAGAGCTGCTCACACTAGAGAACGAGCTGACCTCTGGAGCACCTTTATTAGCAGAGAACTCGCCTGAAGATACTACTCCAGCTGAGATTCAGCCAGAGGAAAACACCACAGTATCTATGGCAGATGTGGAGTCGGCCTATTCTCGCTCGCTTGATTTAAGTACTGCGGTGAATCAGACCATTTTTGCCAAAACCAAGAATGTGTACAGTGAGACTCGACCTATTCCGGTGGACATTAAACTCCCTGAAGGTCTGGTGTACAAGGTGCAGGTGGGAGCTTTCAGAAACCCTATACCGCAGTCCTTGTACAATGATTTTGCTCCTGTAGCAGGAGAACAGTTGAATAACGGAATCACGCGTTACACTGCAGGATTATTCACTGCTGAAACTCAAGCCAATTCTGCCAAAACAGACATCAGAGGACTCGGCTTCTCAGATGCGTTTGTGGTTGCATACTTTAACGGAGAGCGTATTTCCTTGGCCGAAGCCCGTAACCTAGGAGGAGCTGTTGCCACTAATCCAGTAGCAGATAATTCCGCGGTGCAAAACACAAACACAACTACCCAAAACCCCGAACAAAGAACAGAAAACAGAGAATCAGAAACCTCAAACGTCCAACCTTCGGTCACTGAGCGGAACATTGTGGAGTCGAATGTGCGAACCTCAAACTCAGAAACCTTCCAACCAACCGAAACCGCAGACGACTACTACGAAAGCTTCCCAGAGGCAGCCGAAGCCAACCAAATAGAAGTATTAAGCGGATTATTCTACACGGTTCAAGTGGGAGTTTATTCTAAACCAGTTCCAGCCAATCAGATATTCAATATTTCACCTCTCAACTCTGAGCGACTGGCAAATAATAATATCCGTTATACCACAGGTATTTACAATAACCTGCAGGAAGCATCCAATAGAAAAACACAAGTTCAGAACATAGGAATCTCAGATGCATTCATCACAGCATATTATAACGGGAAGAGAATTTCCATCTCAGAAGCCAAGCAGAAATTCCAAGAATCAGGAATAGAAATTACAGAAGTCTCTAACCAGTTAGAAGACAACAGAAGCACTACTACAAGCGAGTCAAGTTCTACTGAAGAAGCTCCAGCGGTGCAAAAAGAATACATCATCTACATAGGAACTTTCAAAGATGAAGTACCAGCCAATGTAGCCAAAGCCATGTTATTCCTAGAAGAATCCAGAGGAATAGTTCAGAACAAGAACGGAGAAGAAGTAACCTACACCACTCGCCCAGTAAAAAGCGAAGCCACTGCCAGAATCATCCAGCAGGAATTTGAATCTTATGAAGTGTACGGCACAGAGATTCGGGAGGTGGAGTAAAACCTTTCTACTTAAAAGCGGTTATCAAAAGGTTAAATAGCCGTCTGCCCAACTTCTGCCAACGCCTCTTCATATAGACGCTCATAGCTTGAGAGTACTTTAGAAATATCAAATTCCTTGGCACGTTCTAGGGCTTGTTTTTTGAATTTATCCAAGCGTTTTTCTGAGCTTAGGAGGTAGAGCGTGTGTTCTGCCATTTCTTCCACTTCTCCTACGTTAGCCATCATTCCAGAAACTCCGTGTCGGTTTACTTCTGGTATTCCTCCTGTATTACTAGAAATAACTGGAACTCCAGCAGCCATAGCTTCTAAAGCTGCTAGACCAAAGCTTTCCTGTTCCGAAGGAAGCATGAACAAATCTGCTATGCTGAGCACTTCTGTAGGGTTTTTAAGTTTTCCTACAAGCAAGACGTCATCACAAATGCCATACTCACGGCACATTTGGCTGACTTTATTTCGCTCTGGGCCGTCTCCTACTAGTACGAGCTTGGCTTTTACCTGCTTCCTTACGAGACTAAATATTTCTATGATATCAGGAATTCGTTTTACAGGCCGGAAGTTGGAGATGTGGGCTATGACCTTTTCACCATTGGGTGCGTAACTTTTGCGCAGCTCTTCATTAGGTGCATAACTAGCCTGATTCATTCGTATGAAGTTCGGAATAACTTCTATGTCTTTATTTACTCCAAAGAGTTTATACGTATCATTCTTCAAGCTATTAGAAACAGCAGTAACCTTATCACTTTTATTGATAGCGAAGCTAATTACGGGCTCAAAGGAAGCATCCTTTCCAAGGAGAGTAATATCTGTTCCATGAAGCGTAGTGATTACAGGAATATGAATATCATCCTCAGCTAAAATCTTCTTAGCCATATAAGCCGCAGAAGCATGAGGGATAGCATAGTGTACGTGCAGTAAATCTAGCTTCTCGTGTTTTACCACATCTACCATTTTACTTGCTAAAACAAGCTCATAAGGCGGATAGTCAAAAAGTGGATATTCAGATACGTTTACTTCGTGATAAAAGATATTTTTTCGGAAAGAACCTAGTCGTACAGGTTGGTTATAGGTAATGAAATGAACAAGGTGACCTTTATCTGCCAACTCTTTTCCCAGCTCCGTAGCCACCACACCACTACCTCCAAATGTGGGATAGCACACTATACCTATCTTCATGTATTCTGTTTACGATTGTCTGCTCTTGGATTTATCTATAGCATCATAAATCACCTGCTGAATATCGGTTCTGATATTCATTTTTAGCAGCTTTCTATTGCCAGCATCAGGATAAACCCTATTGGACAAAAATACATAAACTAGATTCTCTTTAGGGTCAGCCCAAACTAGCGTTCCTGTGAAACCACTGTGTCCGAAGCTCTCAGCAGAAGCACTGTCACAGGCAGGTCCAGCGTCTGGCTCGGCTAAAGGTTTATCAAAGCCTACACCTCTTCTGTTATGTTCTTGTGAGTAATGAGCGGTGTTATAGAAATCAAAGGTTGTGCTATTAAAATACTGCTCACCAGCATAATTTCCTTTATTCAAAAAAAGCTGCATAATAGTTCCTATGTCGTACGCATCTGAAAACAATCCAGCATGACCACAAGCTCCTCCAAGCATGGCTGCTCCCGGGTCATGAACATACCCTCTCACCACTTGATTCCTAAATGTCCGGTCGTTTTCTGTAGGGGCTATTTGATTTCGTTTTACTCGATTAAGCGGATGGTAACCAATGGTTTTCAATCCTAGAGGATTGTAAAACTGAGTATTTACATATTCTTCCAGCGGACTCTGTGTAAGCCCAGGAAACATCTTGTAAATCAAGTAATATCCTAAATCGGAGTACTTATAATTCTTCTTATCTCGCAGAGGGTTAGTAAGAATTTTAAAGTACATGCTATCCGCATAAGACTGGTCTATGTATAGTTTATCTGCTACTTTTTGGAATCCTTCTTTAGGAAAAGTTCGGTAGTACTTGGCCGAGGGGGTTTTGTTTACCAGTGTATAGTTGTAAAACGGGATCCAAGGTTTAAGTCCTGCTGTGTGGCTGAGCATAGCCTTCAGGTTCATATTAAAATAGTCCGAAGTATCGGCTATTTCAGGTAGGTAATCACATAGGTTATAATTCGGGTCAAATTTAGACTGGTCTGTAAGCTGAAGTAAAGAAAGTGTGGTGGCAGCTATTTTAGTAATGCTAGCTAAATCGTAAACTGTTTCTGGTGTTACTTCTCTCCTCTTTTCATAAGTATGATATCCATAGCTTCTATCCACTATTACATTTCCATCTTTTATGGCTAATACTCTGCAGCCTGGATATGCTTTTTCTTTGATTCCATTCAGCGCTATGTCATCCACACCTTCTAAATCTTCTGGTAAAACATTCACTTCATAAGGTGAAACATCATAACGGATTCTATGTGTTTTGCGCAGCTCTAAACCTATTCCTTCCATATACTGTCCAGCACTTACAGGAAGTTTACCATTTACTTTTAGTGCTCCCATAATGGCATCTGCGGCAGCTTTTTGAGCTTCTTTAGAATCCTGATATGCCATAAAAACGGCAGAGAAATTATCTAGGTACTGAAGCTGGTAAAGACTGTAGGCATTAGTGAAAATGTTCAGTACACTTTCCTGATGCTGGTCAAGCTCGCTGAGCAGTTGATTCACATTATCGGTAACTCCAAACTCGTTTTTAGGCTTGTTACTCGTTCCCAACAGGTTGACAATAACTCTATCGTAATCAGCCAGATGCTGCTTGATGTTCTGAATTTCAGAGAAGCCCATCTGCTTGGTGACATTAAACGTAGTTACATCTATGTAGCGCTTGATGGCTCGGTCAAAATCCTTAGCACTGCGATCTGCGCCTATGTTTACTACCGCGGTTTTTTTGTCCTGAATCTTTAGGAAAGGAACTGTTTGGTTTTCATTGCGGAGCAAAGTCAATGACGCATCAGCTAACCGCTGGTTCAGCCAATTGAATGCTTCTGTATTCAGGTCTTGAACTAAATTCTTGTTGTCAAGCTCTTCTTTTTCACTGAGGCCTAGCCATTCTTTCGTCTTCAGAATTTTAAGGCATTTGGTATTTACAGCTTCTTCTGAAAGCTCGCCTTTTTCTATAGCTTCCATGATTTTAGAAATGGCCTGAGGCACATCTTCTGGAAATAGAAGTACATCATTTCCAGCTTTGAGCGCTTCTAAATCTACTTCTCCAGGCTGAAAGTACTTGGAAACACCTTTCATGTTTAGCGCATCTGTAAAAGAAAGACCTTTGAACTGAAGCTGCTGTTTTAATAGTGTATTTACTGCAGCTGAAGAAAGAGTTGTAGCTCTATTTTCTCTATTGTCCAGTACTGGAATGTGAAGGTGCGCCACCATTACACTTCCAACACCTTCCTTAATGGCTTGCTTAAATGGAAAAAGTTCTATGCTGTCTAATCGGTTTCTATCATGATACACGGTAGGCAGAGCTAGGTGTGAATCCATGTCTGTATCTCCATGCCCTGGGAAATGCTTGGCACAAGCCAGCACACCATTGTCCTGAAGACCTTTGATATACATAAGTCCTTTCTGAGATACATTCTCTCTGTTCTCCCCAAACGAGCGGTAGTTGATGACTGGATTATTAGGGTTGTTATTTACATCTAAAACAGGAGAGAAGCTTACGTGAACGCCCATTCTTTTCATTTGAGCAGCTATCTGCGCACCCATTTGATACACGAGGGAATCATCGTCCATGGCTCCAAGTGTCATCTGATATGGATAATGAATGGAGTTTTTAAGCCTCATGCTCAGTCCCCATTCTATGTCCATTCCTAACCAAAGCGGAGTTTCAGAGATTTCTTGATAATCTCTGGTGAGTTTCATCTGAGAATCTGGGTCTCCTTGGAAAAAGATAAGTCCACCTATTTTTTCTTCTTTGATGAGTTTTTTAAGTTCGTTTTTATGTGCTGCATCTCTATTAGAATAAGCTGCTACCATAAAAAGCTGAGCTACTCTATCTCTAAGGTCTAAACTCTGAAATACAGAGTCTGCCCAAGGAGTTTTAGTTTCATTAGGAATAAATGGTAAAGAAGCATCTTCCACGAATTCATAAGGCTGGCTGAGTGCTTTTATTCTTTTTTCCTTTAGATCAGCAGGAATGATCTTGGAAGAATCCTTGGTTGTTTTTTGCACCGCAGAAGAATCTGTGCTGCCTACTTCACCTTTATATGAAAATGGGTTACCAAACAACTGTAACCCAGTAAAACTGTGAACTAAAAGGGAAAGAAAGATAAGGCTTACGATATAGATATAACTTCTCTTCATGGGCAAAATCAAAACGTAAAAATTAGCCAAGCTATTGGCATGTTCATTTACGTACTGATGGAATTATCAACAAATGTGCTAGAAATAATCTAAGCTACCTGTAGGTGCGGGAAGGAAGTCCTTGTAGTCTATTGGAGTTCAGAAACTTCTGCTCCGTTTCCGATGAGTTCCTGAGCCTTTTTTACGATGAATTCAAACTGCTCATCTAGCGAAAGTTCAGAGTTATCTAACACTAGTGCATCGTCTGCTTGACGAAGTGGGTCTATGGCTCTGCTTGAGTCTATGCGGTCTCTTTCCATGATGTTTTTCTTCACCTCATCCTTGGAAACAGCTATGCCTTTAGCTATGAGCTCATCATATCTACGCTGGATTCTCACTTCTGGAGTGGCTACCATGAAGATTTTTAAGTCAGCATCTGGCATTACTACGGTTCCTATGTCTCTGCCGTCCATGACCACACCTTTACTTTCGGCCAGTCTTTTCTGGAGTTTTACAAGTTTAGTTCTGACTTCTTTTATAGCACTGACAGGACTCACATGTTTAGAAACCTGCATCTGTCTGATTTCTTTCTCTACGATGGTGCCGTTTAGGCAAGTTTCTGATTTATAGTTGATAGGATTATACTGGAAGGTGATATAGACGTTGTCTAAGTCTTTGATAAGTTCTTCTGCATTTAATCCATCTGGAGTGACATAACCTCTTTTAATAGCGTGAAGTGTCATAGCACGGTACATAGCTCCTGTGTCTATATATATATAGTTGAGTTCTTTTGCTACGGCTTTGGCTAAAGTACTTTTTCCACATGATGAGTACCCGTCTATGGCAATATTGATTTTCTTCTTCACGGTAAATTGGTTTCTAACAAAGGTACGATTTATTAAGGGTAAATAGACGAATTATAAATTGGAAACAGTGTTGGCCTCAAGTCAATCGAAAACCAGCCATTTATTAAGACTATTTGAAAATCAATTACCGTTAATGTTATCAGTTGATTCGGTAAAACCTCTTATAAAGCAGAATAACCTTGAATTAGTTTTAAGCAAAGGATGTAATAGTTGTAAAAAACTCCAATAAGAATTTTTCAAAAAACATCTATTTTACTTAAGGTTAAATTGATAGTTATAATAATCCGCATAGCCATTCAGCCTTTTCCTTAGTCGGTTAGAACCAGGGTCAAATGAGCAAAAATTTCCAACATCAAGATAAACCCCTGGGATCAAATTGTGCATCATAAGTTCTCTATATTTTTTTAGTGTAAATTTATTCTTTCCTCTTATCTCAAATTCATTGATACTTTTTACGCCTGCCATATATGCCATCCTGCTCAGATTGGGTAGATACACGGAGTAATATTTACGTTTGTCTTTTCCCTCTGTAGAGTTTAAACATGAGGCTATTTTCAAGTTATAACAATCATTTTCATAGCTTACAGATAAAGGAACTGGAAGAAAAAGCCCGATAATCTTCTTACTTTTCTTAGGTTCTTCAGATTTAAATTTGTTCAACTCTTCTTCATTAAATCTAGGCCAATATTCAGTCTTTAGATTTAGATCCAAATCATATTCTAAAACACCCATTCCACTGGCGTAATACCTACGGTTCAATCGATTGAAATTCCCCTTTTTAAAGTTGCTGTCCATCCATACATTTCCAACTAGCACA
The DNA here is from genome assembly GCA_964616995.1 of uncultured Comamonadaceae bacterium. Classification (GTDB taxonomy): domain Bacteria; phylum Bacteroidota; class Bacteroidia; order Flavobacteriales_D; family Sanyastnellaceae; genus ASP10-05a. The sequence goes on along the minus strand of CAZTVP010000015.1, from coordinate 1,629 downwards.
GAATTAGAGTTTCCACTTAAGCAAAGCCGCCAAATTATAGATTCGGATTTATTTATTTCTGCGGACTTGTGGTTTTCATCTTTTAAGGAAAGCATATTAAGTCGATGACTATAAGAAGACTTTTCTGGGGATTCTCTTTGGCCAAAATCAGATCTTAAGCTTCGTGTAAGAAAATAAACCTGGTCTTTCTGCATGAAAATGTCCTCTTCAATAAAAATCCAAGTATTCATATCTAGTGAAACCGAGAATTCATTTTTTTGATTGAAGTAAAAATCATATTCTTTTACGTTTAGCTTAATGGATTTCTCGCTTTGCATTTTACTCTCTTGATGGTATAAAGAGCTAATGCTGTGTTTTCGATGTGGAAATTGAAGGCTGACAATTTTATTCTTTTCCTCATCAAAGACAAATTTGCAGTAGAATTCTAACCCAATTACTCTTCGTTTATCACTTACCATTACTTTCTCTTCAGTGTATTCACCTAGCTTTTTCATAGCTATGAATTCACCTTTTTCAATGTCGAATGTTTTGACATGAAATGATTTTATGTTGTAGGATTCATTTCTAGTAAATAGAAGATGGATTAACTTATCGTTTTTTATACTGAACTCGTAATCATACTTTTTATCCAGCATAAACTCATCATAGAGAGTGCTGTCTTCACTTTGAATGTAATAGACTCTTCCATCTTTTTTGAGTTTTTCAGAACAGTAAAACCCTAACGGAGAAGTATCAATTTTATAGTTGATTCGTTCGATTTTTTCAAATGAAGAGCTAGACCTTTGAGGAAAAAACTGAGCTGAAGAAACCAGTTGAAAAAAAACGAAAACTGCTAGGACTGAAATACTTTTTATCATGACTAAACGAACGTAGTCAATATTTCAGTAATAATAAAACAGAGGTTGATTTTAATATCTAAATGACCAACTTACCAATCCGAAATAGAAGTATTAATAGTAAAGTGATTAGCAGGGCCAGCCAGGTGATAGCTACTTCTTCCATAACTAATGAAGAACTTAGAGACTTTTATGGTAGCTCCTATACTGAGTCCCACAGTTCCTGGTTTTTCTATAAATGAGAGTTCCTTTCTTCTCCTGTAATTGTACCCGAAACGTAGAACAAAATTATCACTGATGAGCACTTCCGTATTGAAAATGACGTGTCTCATAAAGATATCTCCTTGTTCAAAGCCTCCTTCATCTACTTCTTCTTCTGTGATAGGGTCTATGACTATGATATCTTTTTCTGATTCTCTTCTAATATCCCATTTCTGAAGATTTTCAAACATAAGTCCCATTCTAAATGGTGCATGTCTGAATTTCTTAGTTACCCCGAACTGGATTTCAAATGGAAGCTTTTCCTCATTTCCTTCTGAAAATTCTCCCAGTTGAGTGCCTATGTTTTTTAACACTGCTGCTGCGCTAAACAAGTTCTTCTTATTGTAATAATGAAGACCTAAATCAGCTGCTATGGCTGAGCTGCTCAGATTGGCTAGAGTAGAATTGATATACTTCAAGTTCACACCAGCAGTAAAGTTGGTATCTAACCTTCTGCTGAAACCAAGATTGACTATCAAGTCAGAAACATTAAAATCCCCGAGTTGATTATTGAACTGGTCAGTTTCTGTGA
>CAZTVP010000014.1:0-14076 GCA_964616995.1 uncultured Comamonadaceae bacterium | reverse complement strand
CTCTGCTTCCGCAAGCGAAATAGTTTCTGGAGCACTTCAAGACCATGACAGAGCACTAATCGTAGGTAGAAGAAGCTTTGGGAAAGGTCTGGTTCAGAATGAACTTCCGCTGCCGGATGAGAGTTCTATCAGACTGACAATAGCTAGATATTACACGCCATCTGGCAGATGCATTCAAAAGCCTTACGGAGATGATGTGGCTTATGATGATGATTATGAAGAGCGGTATGAATCAGGGGAATTATTTAGTAGGGATAGCATCCAATATGCGGACACTGTAAAATACTTCACAAGAGGAAACAGAGTAGTCTATAGTGGAGGTGGAATAACTCCGGATTTATTTATACCGTTGGATACTAATTATGCCATTGGTCTTTTGAATCAGGTTTCTTACACAGGTTTGTTGAGGAGGTTTGCTTTTGATTATGCAGATGAAAACCGTTCTAGTTTGAAGGCAGAGTTCAAGTCGCCAAGTTTATTTGCTAAGAAGTGGAATTTTAGCGGAGCAGATTGGAATAAGTTTATATCAGAATTGGACTCTGAAGAGATAAGTTATAGTGAACAGGATTTGGCCATTTCTCGCAGAGAGCTGGAATTAAGACTGAAGGCACAGATAGGTAAATACGTTTTCGGAGATGAGGCGCTGTATAGAACCTATAACCAGGAAGATGAAATGGTAAAAGCTGCATTAGATAATATCTCTAGAGATTTAAGTCAGCTGAATTAGGCTAACTTGTTCAGCACATTTTTGTTAGGAATAATAAATACCTTTGCACCGCTCTGAAAATGGGTGTAGATAAATTATAAACTGTTAAATAAGAACACAATGGCTTTCGAATTACCAGCATTACCATATGCTACAGATGCGTTAGAACCGCATATAGATACTAAAACCATGGAAATTCACCATGGAAAACACCATAACGGATACACTACCAAGTTAAATGCTGCCATAGCTGGAACAGATTTAGAAGGAAAAGACATAGTGGATATTCTAAAGAATTTAGATATGTCTAATAGCGCAGTAAGAAATAACGGAGGTGGATTTTACAACCATTCATTATTCTGGAAAGTAATGTCGCCAAACGGTGGTGGAAACCCAAGTGGAGAATTAGCAGAGGCTATCGACAGAGATTTTGGTTCATTAGATGGACTTAAAGAAAAGTTTAATGCTGCTGCCGGAACTAGATTCGGTTCTGGATGGGCTTGGTTATGTGTTATGGATGGAGGAAAATTAGAAGTATGTTCTTCTCCTAACCAAGATAACCCGCTTATGCCAGAAGTAGGATGTGGAGGAACACCTATCATGGGATTAGATGTTTGGGAGCACGCGTATTACCTAAACTATCAAAACAGAAGACCAGACTATGTTTCAGCATTTTGGAATGTAATCAACTGGGATGAAGTGGCTAAGAATTACGCTACTGGAAAGTAACCCCAGATTAATAAAATTAGTGAAAAGCCCAGGCCACATGAGTCTGGGCTTTTTGTTTGCTTTCTTATCTTCGCCACTATGACGTTAGAAGACCAGTTATTAGAATTAGCCATCCTAGAAGACATAGGAGATGGTGACCACTCCAGCCTCTCAAGTATTCCAGCAGATGCTGATGGAAAAGCGCGTTTACTCATTAAAGAAGAAGGCATTTTAGCTGGTATGGAAGTGGCCAAGAAGGTATTTCTGCGCTATGACCCAGATTTAAAAATAGAAGAGCTCCTAAAAAATGGTGACAAGGTAAAGTATGGAGACATAGGCCTGTATGTAAGTGGTAAGAAGCAGAGCATACTGGCAGCAGAAAGGGTGGTGCTGAACCTTATGCAGCGTATGAGTGGCATAGCTACTAACACCGCTAGAATCATGAAACTGGTAGAAGGAACTGGGGTTAAAATATTAGATACTAGAAAAACTACTCCGGGATTAAGATGGTATGAAAAAAGAGCAGTGCAAATAGGAGGAGGGACCAACCACAGATTCGGGTTATATGATATGATAATGCTTAAAGATAATCACATAGATTATGCTGGTGGCATACCTCAGGCTATAGCTAAAGCCAAAGCTTATCTAAAAGAAAAGGGGAAAAATATTCCCATAGAAGTAGAAACTAGAAATCTAGATGAGGTGAATCTGGTATTGGCCAATGGCCCTGTAGATAGAATCATGCTGGATAATTTTTCTCCAGACCAGATTAGAGAAGCGCTAAAAGTAATAGATAACGCATGTGAAACTGAAGCCAGCGGAGGAATTACCGAGGAAACTGTACGGAGCTATGCTGAAACTGGAGTGGATTACATTAGCATGGGAGCACTCACCCACAGTGTAAAGAGCTTGGATATCAGTTTAAAAGCCATGGACTAATTTAATGAATGGCCCAGCGTGCTAAATTTAGTAGAGAGAATACAAGCCACCAGAATCTACAGAAAGTGGAGAATGCTTTCTGAGCGGATAAAGCCCATCGGTTTCGAAGGACTTACGCTTTACCAAGTAGGAAACTTTTTTTTAGAAGGCTTAAAAGAAGGAGCGCTTACCACACGAGCAGCGGCCATAGCATTTCGTTTGTTTTTAGCTTTCTTCCCTGCTATTTTAGTAATGCTTTCTCTGATTCCACTGATTCCTGTTGAGGATTTTCAGGAGAATTTATTCAAGACCATAGAAGGTGTTCTCCCTGGAGATACATTTGCGCTGTTTCAGCAGACTATAGAGGATTTAATATTAAATAAGCATAATCAAGTGCTTTCTCTGTCCTTTATCCTAGGACTTTTCTTCGCTAGTAATAGTATAAATGCCATCCTCATAGGGTTTAACGGTTCTGTGAACTTAGAGCGGAAGGGAGGAGTTTTTAAAACGAGGCTATTTTCCTTAGGAGTTCTCTTTATAATGGGTGTAGTAGTGGTAGTTTCTATGGCTCTTATCACCTTGAGCGAAGTTATTTTCGAGTATGGCTTCTCTAGGGTAAACTTGAATGAGGGTTTAGCCCAGTTCTTGGTCTCTGCGGTGAAGTATTTCATTATTATCAGTTTGATTTATAGCGTGGTTACACTATTGTACAATGTGGGAAACCTAGATACCAAAAAGTTCAAGTTTTTCTCGGCAGGAGCCATGTTAACTACAGTATTTTTCTTGTTGACTACCATAGGTTTTGCATTTTATTTAAATAACTTTGGTAATTATAATGAGCTGTACGGCACTCTTGGTACGCTTGTTGTTTTGCTCATTTGGATGGATTTTAACTGCTTGATTTTGCTGTTAGGTTTTGAACTAAACGCCAGTATTTCTAGAGCTAAAATCACCAGAAGAAGAGAATTAACTTTAGAACCTAAATTAGGTGAATAGAAGGATTAATTTTAGAACAATGAAAAACGTAGTACTAGCTGTATTTCTCCTTTTAGGGGCTTTTAGCCTTAGCGCTCAAGATGTAGTAGGGTTATGGAAGACTATAGACGATGAAACGGAAGAGCCTAAATCCATAATTAAACTATACGTAAAAAATGATATGCTTTATGGAAAAATCTCTAAGATTTTCATAGAGAAAGGAGAAAACCCTAATCCAACATGTGATGAATGTAAAGGCAGCAAAAAAGGCCAGTACATAAAAGGGATGGAAATCCTAGAAGGTATGGTTAAGAATGATGATGAATACAGTGGAGGAACCATTTTAGACCCTGAAACAGGAAAAGTTTATGACTGCAAAATTTGGCTAGAAGACGGAAATTTAAAAGTAAGAGGATACATAGGCCCGTTCTTCAGAACTCAGGAATGGATTCGAGTGGAGTAGCCGTATATGAGAACAATCGTATTTTTAGATTCAGCTACTTTTAGCGGCTTTTAATTTAATACTTCACCATCTCTCTAACCACCTCTGCTCCACTTTTCATATAAAATCTAACCAAGTACTTTCCAGGTTCTAGTCCACTGAGAATGACTTCTGATGAGGGAGATTTCTCTAAGTGAACCGTTCTGCCTGTCAAATCGAGTATTTCTAGTTGTTCTATTTCCAAGCCAATTTGCACCGCTATTTTGTCTTCCACAGGATTAGGGTAAAACATAGTCTGTGTGAAGGCTTGAGAATCACTTATACTAAGTTCTAAATCTCGAAATAACCATTCGTAAGCTTCTCCAAATTCTCTGGCCCAATACCACTCGCTGTGTTGACCATCTAAATGAACCGTAGATGAAAGTTCGTCTTCCGCTATTCCGGCTTCTAGTAAAGCATCATCCATTTCAGACATGTCTTCTACTGCACCTAGGCTTTCATTTAGTCCTATGATGTGATATACACGAGTATCTAAGTCTGGAGTGGAATTTTCTGCGTGAGAGATACACTCTGGAGCAAACCAATACGCTGGTGAAAAAGAACCAATTTTACTAAACGTGGAATTGTACTCCATGCCTCCATAAACGGATATTAAACCTCCCATGGAGCTACCCATAATTCCAGTGTGTTCTCTAGCGCTCAGTGTTCGGTAATTGGCATCTATATCAGGTTTGAGCGTATTTACTAAAAACTGTAAGTAGTCATCACCTTGCCCTCCTCCATATTCTGTGTTTACCCAAGGAGAATATTCGTCTAATCGGTGCACTCCACCATTATCTATGCCCACTACTATACATCCGTAATCTCCCTCTTCATGCAGCGCATTGAGCGTTTCATCCACTTCCCATTCTCCAGAAAAACTGGTGGCTGCATCAAATAGGTTTTGACCATCATGCATATACAGCACTGGATAATGTTTATCTAAAGCGGTGTCATAATCAGGTGGAAGGTAAATCCAAATTCTTCGCTCTCGGTTCAGCTGAGGAATACTATAATCTGTATCCAGGATACTCACATTATCAGTTGCTGTACTGTTCAGTCCGCCCGTATCTTCCCAAGTTAGAATTTGAAGCTCTAGCGTTTGTGCGGTACCGTCATACTCGAAAGTTCTATCCGGTAAAAAACCTCCATTTTCATTTCCTTCAGGATTCTCCCAGCTACCTCTCGTAAATTTGAATGCAAGTGTTCCAGGAGCAGGGTTAATCACAAGTTCATAATCACCGTTAAAGTTGAGCTCTAGCTGATAATTAGGATCTCCAGGGTTCCATGCCTGGAAATTTCCTGCTACATAAATATCTGAACCATCAGGAGTATTTGGTGGAATTTCAGTCACTAATAGAGTCAGCTGCGCAATGTTAGATAACGGAAATAGCAAAGCCAACAAGAGTAATTTTAGAGTATTCATCACTACGAAGATTAGAATTCTAAGATAACGAAAAAAAGAAGGGTGAAATCGGAGAAGCTATTTATTTCTTCAACCAAGTAGAAGGATTAAGAGGTGTTCCTCCTTTAGCATCCACTTTCCAAACCTCAAGGTGAATTACGGTGCTAGAGCCTTGGTCTAAAACAGTTCCTAAGGATTGGTTAAGACTTACCTCTTGTCCTTCGGATACAGTTACTTTTCCTAGGTTAGCGTAAACGGTTTTATAATCTCCATGGGTAACTATTACATTAAAACCAGCTCCAGGAATACTGAATACAGAAGTCACCTTTCCTGCAAAAATCGATTTAACTTGAGCTCCCACATCTGTAGAAATATCTACTCCGTTATTGTAAATGGTGATTCCCTTAAGGGATGGATGCGGATGCTGCCCAAAGTTACTCGTGATTACACCTCTATTTACTGGCCAGTTCAGATAGCCTTTATTCTTCACGAAGTTTTCAGACATGAGCTTACCAGCCGGAGTAAGTGTGAACTCCCCAGCAGAGGAAGCTCTTTCTTTAGCTAGCTCAGCAGCTATAATGGCTTCTATGGCTTTGTTCAGTTTACTTCTTTCTTTTTCGTGTTTTTTTACTTCCGCTCTCAGCGCAGATTCTTCTTGTTTTAAACTATTCAGCGTGGCTTGCTGCTTTTTCTTATCTGAAGATAAGCTGTTTTTCTCATCCTGCTGTTCAGCTATGAGTCCTTCACTTTTAAGTTTGGTTTCTTCGAGCAGTTCTATTTGCACGGCTAAGTCTTCTTGTGCTTGTTTAATAGATTCAGCTTGCTGTTTTCTTACCTCTGTGTACTGCTGCATATACTTTAGACGCTTGTAGGCCAGCTGAAAATCATCAGCCGCGAATATGTACATTAGCTTGCTATAGCTATTCTTGTTTGTGTAAGCGTGGTACAGCATATCCGCATACTCTTCCTTGAGTGAAGTAATATCATTTTCCATAACCGTAATCTGATTATTCAGTTTGTTTATGGCTACAGATGTAGATTGAATCTCTTGGTTGTAATTAGCAATTAGCTGTCTTCGGAGGGAAATTTGCTTATTGATAACGGCTAGGTCGTTCTGAGTTTTCTTCTTAGAATTAGCCGTCTGCTTGATTTTGTTTTTAGTGTAAGAGATTTTCTCTTCTATCTTCTTACGCTGATTTTCCAGACTTGATTTACTCTGATTTTGAGTTTGGATTTGAGCCAGAGCTACTGTTCCCAGAAGGAAGATGCTAATAATAATAACGCCTTTCAAATTTTTCGGGAACCGTAAAACTGAATTCATACTCTTTTCCAAATTTGATTTTAGTGACCTCACTCACAATCTCTTGCTGCTGGAACGGGTCGGTAATTACCAAACGGCTCAAAAATGGAAATAATTGTGATTCCTTTAATCGGTGGTCTTCATGAGTTATTTCCAATGTTCTGTTAGAATAAAGGTCATTAAAAATACTCTTGGTTAGTTTGTAAGAAATCCCATCTAACCAGTAACGCTTAATGAGCAGCTCCATCTCATCTGCACGGTTTAGAATTCTATTCGTTCTGCGGTCGGTAGTATCTGCAAATATGGTATCTACATTAAAGTTCATCTCCTTCTCGTCTATTCCAGTTACTCGCTTAAGCTTACGGTTATACTTTTGGATAAGGAGATATTCTCTTCCGTCCACATTGGACTTTAATTTATCATCTTTCCGGTTCAGTTCTACTGGTTCACCGGTAAGTATGTTCTGAATCATATCAAAGTTGAACTCAGCATTCAAATGATTATTGATTCCAGTAAAATCACCTAAGTAGTAATGTTTATCACCAGGAATTTTACTAATGTACTTTACAGAATCCTGGGTAATGATAACTTTCACTATTTCCACACCGAGTGCTGGGCTGATAGAAAGTGCTATGGCACTGTCTTTTTTAATTCGAATGGTGGCTTTAAACGACTGACTTTCTTCTCCTATCTTGGCCTCTATCTTGGTTTTCATAGAAAGATGCTCGTAAGTAAGAGCGTTCTTTTCCAGTTGTTTCACCAGACCAGAAGGAGTCCTGTTTTTGAGCGGTTTACCGTTTTCTAGTCTTCTTATGTTCGTACATCCTGTAGCAAACAGAATTCCTGCTAGCGCAAAAGCTAGAAAGACTATTCTAAATATGTTATTCAGAGATGTACTGCTCATCAGCTATTTTTCTTTCTATCACACTAGAGGTGTTTCCTCTTTCTTTAGCCGCTGTCCAGTAAGAAACTGCTTGACTAGTATTTCCCAGCTTAGCATAAATGTCTCCTGCCAGCTCCAGGATTTTCCCTCTAGAATCTCCTCCGTGTGTTAATGCTGAGTCAATCCATTTTTGTGCCACAGTAAAATTCTCTGCTTTGAATTCTATAAAAGCTTCTGTAAACTCAATGCCTGGATGGTCTTTGACTAAACCTTGCGCTTTTTCATTTAAGCTCCGAGCCATTTCTAGATTTGAGCTTCTGTAAGCTAGAGTATAAGCATAAGAAGAGCTAATGATAGCTTCAAGTGGAGAATCATCCGTAGCTAATTCAAGTGCTTTCTGGAAGTAACTATCAGAACCAGAATTATCATTTAGGTAAAAACTAACTATTCCCAGTTTCTCGAAGAAAGTAGCCTTAAGCTCATTGTTATCTACGACAAAATCTTTTCCTGAGTTAAACGAAGAACGAGCCGCTTCATATTTCTTTTGGTTCAGTTCACCTTCTCCTTTATACAGATAAAAATCTGGTTGAAGAGGATAACGCAAAAGTGCATCTCCTCCTGTTTTTTCTAGTTCAGAGTAGTTTCCTGCAGCAGCCAGAAGTTCGCAAGTTTCTAACCATAGGTTCAGGTTATTTGGCTCCAGTTCTAAAGCCTTGCTAAAGAAAGATGAGCTCTGCTCGAGGTCTCCTTCTATTCCCGCTATCTCTCCAGCCATAATCCATACCTCATATCGGTCAGGGTGAGCATTACGCATAGAAGTGCTGAGTTCATTTAGGTTCACACTTTGATCTCCAGAACTCAAAACCGAAGAAAGTATAGCCAGTTTTTGTTCTACTGAAGCTCCAGCATCTGAAAACCCTGCTTGTAATGCTTGATTGCTCTTATCCTTATTTCCATTAGCCGAATAAATTTCTGCCAAGGCTAGCTGCGTGTCTCCATCAGTAGGGTCTAGTTCTACTATTTTTTCTAGAGTCGAAAGGGCTTCAGCCGAATTTCCATAGGAATTCTGGTGAAGTGCTATGTTTCTCAGGTAGGAAAGATTAGTAGGAGAGGAGGCACTTAGTTTTTCTAACTCTTTTAAGCCGTCCTCAAATTTTCCTTGCTCTAATAAGATTCCATATTTCTGGCGTGTGATGTCTTCGTTCACTCCTGTGATGGATTCTATTTGGCTGTAGGCCTCTAGGGCAGCGCTGTATTCCTTCAGGTAAACTGCCAGATTAGCCAGTTTGTCTCTGTACTGCACGTCCTTAGGGTCTCTGTCTGCTATGCGGTGCAATGCTTCTAACGCTCCCTCTAAGTCTCCCATTTCTACCAGTACGTCAGCTTCCAGACGAGCATACCACAGATTATTCTTATCTAAGTCTATGGCCTTCTGAATATTGGAAAGTGCTGAGGCAAAATCTGCCTGAAGTGTGTCCAGTTTAGCTAGCTCATAAAAAATAGCATCCTCAGAATTATCTAGTGCTGCGCAAGAGCTGAATTTCTCATAACTACTTTCGTAGTTTTCTATGGCTTTTTCTTTTTGCGCTTCGAAGTATAGCTGCTGAAACTTTTCCGCAGATTGGTCATCTAATTGACCTACTTCTGACGAGGTAGCAGTCTTCTTTGCACCGCAGGAAAAAAGAAGCGTACTTAGCAGAACTGAGAATGATATGTATTTAATTCTATTCATTATTTACCCTGAGTGGAGTAGTCTCCTAGACTTACTTCCTTAGTCTCAGCTGTGTAATCTACGAAGTTTCCTATCATAGAATTAGAGAAATTTCCGTTTCGTACACTTGTGTTAGTCTGAACTATAGAGTTATCTATAACGGATTTTACTATGCTAGAGTTATCACCTATACTAACGTGTGGGCCTATGACACTATTTTCTATTACTGTGTTTCTACCGATGTAACACGGTGGAATAATCACCGAGTTCACAATTTCGGCCGTAGAATCTACCCAGTCTTTATCCTTGTTATAGTGCAGGATTCTTTGGTTCGTTCTTACGGTGGCATTTTTATTTCCACAGTCTAACCAGTCTAGAACAGCTCCAGGTGAGAATTTCATGCCTTTTTCAGTCATGTTTTTAAGCGCGTCTGGTAACTGGTATTCTCCACCTTTGATGATGTTATTATCTATCAAATATTGAAGTTCTTCTCTCAGTACTTCACCTTGCTTGAAATAGTAAATTCCTATCATGGCCAGGTCAGAAACGAACTCTTTAGGCTTTTCTATAAAATCAGTGATGATAAAATCATCATTCACCTTCACTACTCCGAACTGCTCGGGGTTCTCTATCTTCTGAACCCAAAGGATTCCATCTTTAGTTTCGTCCAGTTTAAAGTCTGCTCTAAAGAGTGTGTCAGCAAAGGCCACAATTACAGGCCCATCCAGGCATTCCTGTGCACAAAGGATGGCGTGTGCTGTTCCCAGTGCTTCCTCTTGATGGAAGATTTTACCTTCCGCTCCTAAGCTCTTAGCTATTTCCTTTAAGTCATTTTCTATGTCAGTACCGAAATCACCTATGATAAATCCTATTTCTGTAATAGGTTCATGGCTTATCTGAGCTATGTCTTCTACCAAGCGCTGAACTATAGGCTTGCCTGCTATAGGTAAGAGTGGTTTAGGAGTGGTTAATGTATGGGGGCGCATTCTCTTTCCCATACCAGCCATAGGTACTATAATCTTCATCTTAGGTGGTTTATTTTTTTCCTGTACTTCCGAATCCTCCAGCACCTCTTTCAGTGGTGGGGAGTTCTTCAGTAGTTTGCCATTCCACTCGCTCGTATTTAGCCAGCACCAGCTGGGCCACACGTTCACCATCTGTAATTTCAAATGGCTCGGTAGAAAGGTTAATTAGTAATACTTTAATTTCTCCTCTGTAATCAGCATCTATAGTTCCTGGAGAATTCAGAACCGTAAGACCATGTTTGTATGCTAGTCCACTTCTAGGTCTTATCTGTGCTTCAGTTCCTTCCGGAAATGCGGCATAAAGTCCTGTGGGAATTAGCTTTCTTTCCATAGGCTTTAGCACTATGGATTCATCTAAATCTGCGCGTAAATCCACACCCGCGCTCCACTGCGTTTCATGCTGAGGAAGTGGATGCTTCCCTTTATTGATTACAGGAACTATCATTTTCCTGTAAATGATGGTTTTCTTTTCTCTAAGAAGGCCGTGGTTCCTTCCTTAAAATCTTCAGTCCCGAAACACTTCCCAAACTCATCTATTTCTACCTGCATTCCATCTTTGCCTTCTGAAAATCCAGCGTTAACTGACTTTATAGCATGGCTAATAGCCTTGGGGGAGTTGACAGCTATTTTACTAGCTAACACTAAAGCCGTATCTAATAGTTCGGCCTGTTCTACTACATCATTCACTAATCCATAAGCCAAGGCTTTGTCTGCTTTTATCATTCCGGCAGTGAACATGAGTTCGTTAGCTCGCCCTTTTCCTATGAGCTGAGGTAGACGCTGTGTTCCTCCATATCCAGGAATTACTCCTAGGCTTACTTCTGGAAGTCCCATTCTAGCATTAGAACTAGCTATTCTGATGTGTGCACTCATGGCCAACTCTAGTCCTCCTCCTAAGGCAAATCCGTTTACAGCTGCTATTACTGGAGTAGATAGGTTTTCAACTTTATTAAACAGTTTCTCATGACCTTCAGCACTTAAGCGTGCACCCTCGGCTTCACTAAAATCAGCAAACTCTTTAATGTCTGCACCTGCAACGAACGCTTTTTCTCCTGCTCCTGTCAAGATGATGACCCTAATGGCATCTTCTTTTTCGGTTTGGTCTAGTAGAGAAGAAAGTTCAGAAATGGTCTGCTTGTTCAGTGCATTGAGTTGTTTAGGTCTATTGATGGTAATGATTCTTACGGCATCTCTATCCTCAAAAATGATATTCTCCAAGAGTGAAATTGTTTTCGATTTTGCTGCGCAAAGGTAATAGAACTCACACGAAGTTATGTAGGTCTTTTCCTTAGCTTATGTGAAGAAATATTAACCATTTAGGTAACAGTTTAGGTCAATTAAATAATACTAGTTTTTAAATGATTGCTGTCCACTTTTAGCTGTTAGCTCTCAGGTCAAAGTAATGTGTCTTTTTCTGAAAGCTAAAGTATTTTCACTTTCTAGAATGAAAGCTATTTTCGGATGCATATTGATGGCTGCTAGTGCCTTTTTTGGTTACAGTATTTGGCAGGAACAGGCTGCTCATTCTGCTGATTCTCTGGTGTTAAATGCAGAATGGCTAGCTCAAACTAAAGAGCAGATAACTTGGCTGCCACATTCTTCAGATGTGAATCTTTCCGAAATTCCTCATTGGAAGAAGCTTACACAAAGCAGCGGTGTTTACGAATTCGTAAATCTGTTAAACACTCATTTTTCTTCAAGTGAAGTTTCCCCAGAGTGCGCGGTGCAAATTCACATGCTAGACACCGGATTCATAGCAGTTATAGAGGATAATCTTGATGGTATTCAGGCATTGCGCAGCAGAATAACTGGAGAAGTTCAGTACGAGTCTTGTAATATGGTAGAGAAGAATGGCTTAGCTGTAGTGGCAAATGGAGCCACTTTAGTGGTTTCTAATGATAAGGCCAGCTTGGAGAGAGCATTAGACATGAAAACTTCACCTGAAGTGTACCGCGTTAACATGGATGAAGACTTGATCTGGAAGACTACTAGTGGGACTAACCTGTGGTTTAGTTATGATGAGATTAAAGCTGAAGGGTTTTCAGAAGTTAGGTTTAAGAAAAGGAAGGGATTTTTATATGGTTACGGTTCTATAAGCGATTCACTCTCTAAGAATGCTGATAAGGAGGCTCTATTTAATATCTGGGATTTTCAAGTTCCGCATAGTGATATGAGTATTACGCTGGAACAGTTCCCGATTAGAAAATTAGATACCGATGTTCTTTTTGAAGTTGAGGAAAAGTGTGAGTGCGATGTGCGAGTGTCCTGGAAATCATGGAACACAAATCTTGTATATCAGTTCAGGGATAAAGGGTTTGTGTATTTCGGACTTCAGAGTTTACAGAATGTACCAGCCTCGGCTAGTTTATATCCATTTATAGATGAGAAAGTGGTTACTTATAAAGGGTTTGATATAGGTACACTTGTTAGTGGTTCAGATAATGGAGGGCTTTATGCTGATTTATTCGGAAGAGAAGTAAGTTCATTCATAGACCTACAGTCTCAGGTTTTCTTTTTCTCTTCTATGAATGATGCCAAGCGGTTTATTAGTGACCTACAGGAAAATAGTTTCCAGCCGATAATTCCTCAGGATGTAGAAGAGTTTTTACTCATTCATCCTGCTTATACTGCCTACGATAGCAAAGCAGCAGATGAAAACCCTATGGTTTTTCAGTTCCAAGAAAAAGAGGGTTCTAACTATTACCACAGCGTTTGGAAAACAGTGGGGTACGAACTGTCAGCTATAGTAGAAAATGATTCATCTCTAGATATTTCTAAGGTTTCTCGAGCTTGGGAAGTAGAAATGTCAAGTGCTCCTTCACGCAAGCCATTCATTTTCACGAATCATTATACGAAAGAGAAAGAGCTGCTCATTATCTCTGGAGATAAGTTGGAGTTATTGAATAAATCTGGAGAGAGTCTTTGGAAAAGAAATCTAAAAGAAGAAGTGCTGAGTGAGATTCATCAGGTGGATTTATTTAGAAATAGTAAGAACCAGATTGTTTTCAGTACTAAGAACTACTTATATGCAGTAGATAGAAATGGAAAGGATGTAGAGAACTTCCCTGTAAAGTTTGACACAGCCTCCAGCGGGCCAGTTAGTGTTATGGACTATGAAAACAAAAGAAAATATAGGCTCTTAGTTCCACTAGAAAACGGTGAACTTATGAACATAGATAAAGATGGCAAGCCTGTAAGAGGATGGAAACACCAGAAAGAGCCTTCACCTATAGTCACTGAAATTAAACATGTGGTAGCTGGAAGAAAAGACTACTTAATAGGAGTCAGAGAAAACCGAACAGTAGCTATTTACAAAAGAGATGGAAGGCATAGGCATGCTCAGAATATAAAACTTCCTAAGTTCAATAGAGATAAATTCTACATCCAAGAATCTAAGAAAATCGAAGATGTGGAACTCTATTACGAGGATAGTGATAAACAACTTATAAAAGCTAATTTATCATTAGATGGTTCTGAAGGAGAGCTATTGGGACTTGCTTCTGCCGAAACTGTTTTAATAGGTGAATTAATAAATGGTGAAGGGCTAGACTTTTTACTTGTTAACAAGAATACCGTTTCTCTATATGACCAAGACCTTGTAATGAATTACTCGACTTCGTTACCGGGAGAAATAGCTGAACCTTTGACTGTAGCTAAGACTAGCAACGGATTTTTTCTGCTATGTGAAGTCAATAAAGACTTATATGTAATAGACGAAAAAGGAAAAACGCTGGATGGCTTTCCGGTTTATGGTGGTAAAAACGCCTTATTATTTGACTTAGACAATGATAAAAGACTAGAGCTTATCACATTAGACGATTCAGGGCTAATTATTAGTTATAATTTGTAAATGTTATTAATATTCAGATAATCAGTTGATTATGTGAACTTTTTTCGATAAAAAACCTATTTAAATAGATTAAACAGAAAAAAAACTAGATAAAATTTATTTTTATGTAGATAT
>CAZTVP010000013.1:0-14326 GCA_964616995.1 uncultured Comamonadaceae bacterium | reverse complement strand
GATTGACCACGCGCATAATCATAGATATTCCATTGATGTCTGCCAGAGGCTTACCCGGAAGCCTAGTAGAATCATATCGAGCTGGGATGATGCCTATAATTCTCATTTTGGCTTAAAGATTAAAAATGAGTTGGAAAGTAGTTAATCTCGGACTTTCTATAGCCAACGGCCGAAGAGCATATTCTTCATTTAAGAAATTATTCATAATAACGGATGCCCTTGTTTTCTCTGAGATGTTATAGCTGAACCTCAAGTCTATCACTAAATTTCCATTATTTCTGTTCTCCATCCAGTTAATGATTCCTGTTCTTAAGGACCCTATACGATCAAGGTCAAGAAAAGCACCATCTATATTTTGCATTCGGCTGTTATAGCGTGCGCTCAAGCCGAGTAGGAAGTCTTTGTATTTAGCTTCTATGTCAGCTCTAATTAAGTGTTGGAATCTATACTTTAGGATATAGTTAGTGGTATCAGAGCTGGTGTTTAAATAATTGTTGTCCAGAGGTAGAGTCTCTGATAAAGATTCTCCGTAAACATAATCTGGAGTGGTTGAAATAGGTTCTGTATAAGTATATCCACCTAGAAACTGCAATTGTACTTTGCCGATATTTCCTTTGCCCAGTGCAGTGAACTCAAGGCCGGAAACTTGCGCATTTCCTGTGTTTAAACTTCTAAATCCTAGTTGGCTAATAACAGGTTCTGAATTACTCCAAGCCCCGAAGGTGAATTCTATAAAATTCTCATAACGCTGCCTGAATGCACTAACATCTAGATATCCCAAGAAATTGCCAACTTTAAATCCTTGTTTGATGCCGAATTCTATATTCTCACTGGTTTCAGGCTGTAGATCTAGATTCGGAAATATATTCACGTCTCCTACTCCAGTAGTAATAAATTTTTCAGCTATGGTAGGGAACCTGAATCCTTGGCCGTAACTGGCCCTAAGAAAAGTTCCTTTAGCTAGCTTGTAATTTATTCCAGATCTGAATACGGGTTTGGATTCTTCTTCTGAATTGATTTTAAAATTCTCGTACCGAACTCCACCTGAGAGGTTCAGTCGCTCTCCCACTTTTTTATCAAGCTGTAAATAGGCCGCGAGGTTACGAGCTTCATTTATACCATCAGGATTTTCTCCAGCGTACAAGCTAGCCTCGCTAAAGGTAAACATGGACATGATTCCAGCGGTAAGATTAAGCTGTTTTACTCGTGTAGAATCAAAGTTGCGCTGGTACTGATATTCCGAATAGTAGAAATCAGAAAAATTATCTTGGTTAGCACCACCCTCAGGGTTTTCAGCAGTGCGAGTGTCATTATCGTTGTCTAGATTATGCCATCTGGTTTTTAGGCTATGAGACTGACCGTTGGGAGTTATGTAGTTAATAAATGGGTCTAGATTCCCTATGATTTGGTCAGTACGAGTAGCGCTGCCACTAAATGGAGCATAAAGCCCAGTGGTGTCATTATCCCAAAGCAAAGTGGATATCGAACTTCCTACAAGCCAGTTGGTATTCACACCATAGTTCAGCCCTGGAACTTTTTTACTTCTGTACCTCAGGTTTACATTAGCTCTGGCTCTTGATGTGGCATCAGCTCCTCTGGGGTCAAAAGGTGTGTAGGCATTGGTAGTGTCTAGGTAAGGGCCTTTAAAACTTTCATCTACTAAGGCGCTAGCTCCTATGACTAAATCAAGGTTTCCTATTTGTCTAGAGTGTAAAAAGTTCAATCCAGAAATCAGTGGAGTTCTATCCCAGTATTTGGCTTCTTCTGTTTGTGGGTCTGAATAGAATCCTTGGAAAAGAGTAAGCTTGGTTTGCGGTTCTTCTCTCGGGTAGGCGGTTCTAATATTCATAACACCATTGAGAGCACCACTTCCATACAGGACAGAACTAGCTCCTTTAATTATTTCTATCTGCTCTATATTCTCCACCGCGAAGAATCCCCAGCTTGGTCTTCCAGCATCTCCAGACATCAGCGGAAGGTCATCTACCATAATCATCACACGGCTTCCTGCTCCGAAGCTGAATCCGCTGCCACTTCTAATCTGAGGCTCGCTATCTACTATCACCACTCCTGGCGCTTGAGACAGTACATCTTCTATGCTTGTGGTGTTTTTGTTTTCTACCAGATTTGGCTGAATTACCTCCATAGACACAGTAAGCTCTTCTAACTTCTGTTCGAATTTTCCAGCGGAAACCACCGCTACATCCAGCGACTGACTATTATCTTCAAGATAAAAAGTAAGATTTAAATTTCCGTTTACGGTAATGCTTTCTTCCTGCTTGGCATATCCTAAGGAGCTTATTTCTAACAGATATTCACCCGTAGAAACAGTGAACTTGAAGTGCCCGTTCACATCTGTGGCTGTGTTTACCAAGTCCTGAATAAACACTGATACTCCCACCAGCGGTTCATTGTTGGTTTTGTCTAGTACTATCCCCGTTACCACTTGAGAGAATAAACTGAGCCCAGTGAAAACGAAAAAAACTGAAAGAAACAGTATTCTAAACATAGCAGGTTAGATAAGTGAGTTGACAGTAAAAATTAGCCCTAAAACTCGGGTTAGGTCATACAAGAATAAGAAATCTAAAGCTATCTCACTTATTTTTGACAGCCGAGTAGAAAACTACCATGGATAAATCACTCTTAGAAAAAATAGCGCTTAGTCAGGTGAAAGGCCTTGGACCTGTGCTCACTAGAACCTTGGTTTCAGAGCTTGGAGGTGTAAGTCAAGTGTTTTCTGCTAGTGATGAAGAACTGCTCCAGATTCCTAAGGTTACAGAACGTATTATAGAAGCCATCCGAGACCCTTATGTATTCGAAAGGGCTGAGCAGGAGGTGAACTACATAGAAAAGAATAACGTTCAAGCATATTTTTTCACTGATAAAGGCTATCCACAGCGCATGGAGTTTTGTGATGACGCTCCGGTTATGGTGTATGCCAAAGGTGAGATGAACCTAAATAACAGGAAAGTATTAGCGGTAGTAGGAACTAGAAATAGCACCGTCTATGGCAGAGAAATGTGCCATAGGATTATTTCTGAGCTTAAGGAGTATAATCCGCTAATCGTAAGTGGATTGGCGCTTGGAATTGATATTGCAGCGCATAAAGCAGCAGTAGAAAACGACCTGCAAACCATAGGAATCTTAGCACATGGAGTAGATTCTATTTATCCTCCAACCAGCAGACCTATAGCGGCCAAAATGCTGAAAAATGGCGGTGTTATGTCAGAGTTCATGAGTGGAACTTCTCCTATCAGAGAAAACTTTCCTACGAGGAATAGAATTATAGCAGGCATGTGTGACGGCCTTCTCATAGTGGAAAGCAAGAAGAGAGGAGGCTCTATCATTTCCGCTGAGTTGGCTTTTGGTTATCACAGAGATGTTTTTGCCGTTCCGGGTAAAGCCACAGATGCTTTAAGTGAAGGGTGTAATGACCTGATTAAATACAAGCGAGCTATGCTGGTTACCTGTGGAGCAGACATAGCCAGAGAGATGAACTGGTCTCTTAGTTCTCAACCAAAAAAACAACCAGAACTTTTTCCTAATTTGAGTCCTTCTGAAAAGAAGATTATAGAGACTTTGAGGTCTAACGCTGGATTAGCCATAGATGAGTTGGGTATTCAGACAGGGCTTAGTTCGAGTGAGCTTGCTCAGCTGCTTCTAGAACTCGAGTTTAATGGTCTGGTGAGAGCGCTTCCAGGTAAGATGTATGAGTCTGTATAATCTTAGGTAGTGCTATGCGGCACTGCTATTTAAAAATCCGATTTCACGTTTTATTTTTTGACTGAGTTCTTTGAAAGCCTGCATTTTTACAGAGGGGTTCATGGGAGAAATCAGTAATTCTAGTACCGCATTTACTCGGTTTATAGAAGGTTTATTCAGTAACGGAGCTACTTTGTTTCTGTAATCCTTAAGCTCTAAGTGTAGGGCTGTCCAGCTATTGCTGCGCAAAAGTTGAGCGCCTTTTTCTACAATCGTTTCACTGTCACGTTCGTACTGCTTAAGAATGCTACGCTGAAAATTGACATCTCCGAGCGCTATGTCTGCTATTAAGTGATAATCAATCATTTTCAAAAAATTCATTTCAGCAAATATGAAAATGAAAAACAGTAAAATCAGTGAGACAGATTCCTCAATAAACTGTAGGCAATTTCCTACTTGATATAAGACTCCAGAAGCTTTCTGGCTTCGCGAACGGCCAGTTCACATTCTTTAGTTACAGAAACAAGTTCTCTTCTGAGCGGTTTAATGGGATGACTGAGTAGCAGTTTATCTTCTATGCGCTGAAGCTGTTTATGACCCGTAAGAAAACCTATCGACTGAGTAGACGATTTAAGCTTGTGAACGAAGTAGCCAACTCTTTTGGCATCTTCATCATTCATAGCCACGGTTAGTTTCTCAAGGTCACGAGAAGTATTATCCGCAAAAACCTGCAGAAACGCACGAATAGTCTCTGGATTATTATTGGAAATTCGTTTTATTTGGGATAAATCTATCACTCGGACTTAGTCGTAAATTTTATAGAAACCATCTTCATATTCTTCACTAGCAGGTTTTATACTGAACCCATTCTGAATGAGGGAAATAGTCATGATAAAGCTACTAGTTAAAATGACAAAAAGCAGTATTCCACTATCGAAAGCTACTGAAGTATATTCCTCAGGAATAGCGAAGAACAATAGAATTGTAATCAAACCTCTAGGAGCTATATAGAGAAGAGGGAAAATGTCTTTCTTTTTGAATACAGCTAATAGTGCTAGTCTAACTAAGTATAAAATAATAGCTACTATCAAACTGTAAATCACCACGCTCAGGCTTACAAGTGATGCCAAAACTATCTTTAACCCGAAAATCACAAAGAAAAACGTCCTTAGGACAAATGCTGATTCAAGGGTGATCATATGAAAGTCATGAAGAACATTCTTCAAAATCTCTACATCTGCAAATCTGGAAAGTCGCCCCCTGAAGAAAAGCTTGGTATTATTCAGCATCAGCCCGAAGAATAGGATAAGCACCAGAGAGGAAAGCCCAGATTTTTTCCCAATAGCGTAGAGTAGTAAAAGCACTGCTATAAGTAAAAAAAGCTTCAGCTGAGATTTGATTCGCTGAATCAGAATAATTAACCCAAAGCTAGCCGCTACACTAAGGACTACAGTTAAAATCACCTTAAATGAAACATCTGCTATGACCTGACCAGCAGTTTGAGTTCCTGCGTTTCCTATTAAAAAGTAGAACAGCATAATTCCCAGTATGTCTGAAAACGTACTTTCATAGACCATAAACTCCTTTTGGTCTTGAACCAATCCGCCCACACTTGGAATAATAATGGCACTACTCATAATGGCTAGTGGAACAGCATAGAGAAAAGACCTAAACATGTCCATAGCCATCACCACATTAAAAAACAGAGCTATCAGGTAAGCCGAAACCATAAGCGCTACGAATGCCACCACCAGAGATTTCCAGATGGTAGGCCATTTTTCTTTACTCAACTCTAAGTCTAGTGCGGCTTCTAAAACTATAAGAATAACACCTACTGTACCCAAGACTTCTAATTCAGTTTGTAAATCTGGAAGCGCGTACCCGAAGAATTTGGCCACTTGCTGAATTCCTATTCCCAGCGCTATAAGCATAATTACACTTGGAATATTCGTCTTGTTAGCTATAATATTAAACAGATAGGAAATGATGATTATAGAACTAAAGCCTATAACCAAGACATAAGGGTCACTTAATTCAAAACAGAGAGTAGGCATTAAAAGCTCAAACATAGCCATCTAATAAAATTATAGATTAGTAATGCCAGCAAGTTCCGTAGAAATCTCAGCTAACATTCGGTTCACTGCAGATAAGACAGCACCATTAGCTATGCTATGAATGTCTAACTCATCTGCCGCGAATGTACTAAAAGCCGCATTTCCATACACGCGCTTTCCTCTGGAGTTATAGACAGTAAAATGAAGTTTCACCGTTCGTTCTCCGCTTCCATAGTTGGCGTCAGAAGGTCTTGGCTTATTGATATCCAACTCGTTAATAAAGAGCACATAATCCACTTCTTTATCCTTAAGCACCTGACCGAAAACCCATGAAGTATCTACCACAGCGTGCATAAACCGTTCTTTTCCGTCATAGAACTCTTTGATTTCGCCATTTTCTAGGTAAGCTCCTCTGCGTGCTTGAGTTACGTCTGCTTTTTTCTGCAAGCTATTCCATATCTCCTCTATTTTGGACTCTTCAGCTTTAGTATGAACTTTTACCATGTCATAATCAAAAGACTGAGCCACCTGAATTTTCATCAGCGTAGAATCGGTGTCGTTGGCTTCAGAAATAGACCAGTTTTGCACCGCGCTTAATGCACTCATTTCTGAGATGTAATCCTTAAAATAAGAACGCACCTGCCTGAAATTCATCTGATTGTACTTTCCTATCTCATGTGTGACGTTAGACAGAAACATCTTATCCATCATAGGCACCAGCAGAAAAGACTTGGAGCTTTCATTAGAATAAGAAAGCAGGGAGTTTTGACCAGTAGTTTGGTCTTGTGCGGTGCAATGGGCTACAAAAATCACCACACACATTACCGTAAATAGATTTCTCAGCATACAGCTAATCTACAGGGATTTACTGCATGTAAATCAGGTCTAAAAAAGGGGAATTAACATTACAGTATGGATTCTACCAGCCAAACTTAGCGCTGAGCCATTTCCACACATCATTTCCATTAGCAAAGAGTACGAGAGATAGCAGCAGAATCATACCTATGACTTGGGCTATTTCCATAAAACGCTGTGGAGGAGCTTTACCTGTAATGATTTCATAAATGAGGAACATCACATGACCACCATCTAGAGCCGGAATAGGTAAAATATTCATGAACGCTAAAATCAGAGAAAGAAAAGCCGTAGCTATCCAGAATCCTTCCCAGTCCCATTTAGGATTAAACATTCCACCTATAGCCCCGAATCCTCCCATCTGCTTAATTCCTGCTGATGAAAATATAAAACGGATAGAAACCACGTAGTCAGTGAGTTTTTCTTTACCTAATCTCCATCCTGCACCAAAGCTTTCCATGAAGGAATAATCTATATGCTCTGTCCCGAGTAATTCTCGGTCAGATTTCGGTAAGAACCCCATGAATCCTAGAGAGTCTATGGAAACACTTACCTGTTTTTGCTTGTTATCTCTTAAGACCCACAAGGAAACCAATTGATTTTTATTTTCAGCTAATACTTTTTGTAAGTCGTTGAAATAAGGTGTTGGGGTTTGATTAACAGATAAAATTTGGTCGCCTTTTTTCACATCAAACTTCTGTAAAGCACTGGTTGGCCAAATCGAATCCACAATAGGTGGAAATCGTGGAGTAACTACCTGTATTTTTCCAGAATTTAGCATCATTTGACCTAAATCATCTGGTAGAGTAGTAGTGCTTTTTACACCATCTCTCTCGTAACCTACTTCTTTTACTCCGTTTAAAAAGAGAGACTTATTGATTTTTTCAGTGGATGTAGGAATTTCTCCGTCTAAGGATAAAATTTTATCTCCATCCTGTAAGCCGTAATCATAAAGCATACTGTCTACGGCAAATCCATATTTGGCATTTTCTACGGGTAAACGAGTTTCTCCCCAAACGCCCATAACCATCATATAAATTAGAAATCCTAAGATGAGGTTCACTGTAACTCCACCTACCATAATGATAAGACGCTGCCAAGCGGGTTTGGATCTGAATTCCCACGGTTGAGGTTCAGAAGCCATTTGGTCTTTGTCCATGCTCTCGTCTATCATACCTGAGATTTTCACGTAACCTCCTAGCGGGAGCCATCCTATTCCGTACTCGGTTTCTCCTTTTTTAAACTTGAATAGAGAAAAACCTGCGTCAAAGAAGAGGTAGAATTTTTCTACTCTGGTCTTGAACCATCTAGCAGGTAGAAAGTGGCCTGCTTCATGAAGTACTACTAATATAGAAAGGCTTAAAATAAGCTGGAGTGCTTGGTTGAGCATAAATCTCGTTTTAAGATTAGGCTGCAAAAGTATGAACCTGCCTTTAAGTGAAGCTATAATTATTCATAACATTGTGAAAGGGTGCTGTGGTAGCTTATAATTTTATGTGAAATTTGTGCGCTGCAATAATTTAATGTTCACACCCGCGTTTTCTCCTCATGGCCAGTAAGACAAATAAAAAAGGAAGCCCAAAGAAAAACTCTCCTAAAGCCAAGCCAAGTTATAAGTGGTGGAAAACACTTACTTGGTTAGCGGTACTTAGTCCACTTATCGGTCTTGGAATGTTGCTTTTAATAGCTTCTTTCACAGACCTTCCGAAGGTAGAAGAGCTAATGAACCCAGATACTAAGTTAGCTACACAAATCTTCACCGCAGATGGAGAAGTGCTGGGTAAATATTACAGTCAAAATAGAACAGACCTCTCCTATGATGAGATTCCTCAGGACATAATTGATGCTCTAATTTCCACTGAAGATGAAAGATATCATAATCATTCGGGAGTTGATTTTTATGGCACTTTAAGAGCTTTAGTGTTTTTAGGAAAACGTGGAGGTGGAAGTACTATTACACAGCAGTTGGCGAAGATGCAGTTCACGGAGCCAAGTAATGATTTGATTACTAGATTATTTAAAGAAAAACCAGGAGAATATATTTTAGCATCTAGACTTGAAAAGCTTTATACCAAAGAAGAAATATTAGCCCTTTATTTTAATCAATACGACTTTTTAAATCAAGCAGTAGGACTCACTTCAGCCGCTAAAATCTACTTCAATAAGACTGTAGAAGAACTGGAATTACATGAATGTGCTATGCTAGTAGGAATGTTCAAGAACTCTTCTTATTACAACCCCTTAAGGTTTTCTGAGCGTGTACTACATAGAAGAAATGTAGTCTTCGGGCAGATGATGAGAAACGATTTTCTGACTCAAGAGCAGTTTGATTCGCTTAAGGTTTTACCTCTAGGTTTAGATTTTCAGCGTGTGAGTCATGATGAGGGCAGTGCTCAGTACTTTAGAGAAGAGCTTAGGAAAAAGGTGAAGAAAATCATCAATGAAAAGGATGAAGATGGAAACTATGTGAGGACTAAAAAGAACGGAGAGAAGTTCGACATTTATAATGATGGGCTAAGAATTTACACCACCATAGACAGCAGAATGCAGGAGTATGCAGAGTGGGCGGTGCAAGAGCATCTACAAAAAGAATTACAAGCGGCTTTCAAGAAAGAACTCAGCTGGTTAAAGAAGGACAATTATCCTTTTTACAATGGAATCTCCAAAGAGAATAAGGAGAAGCTGATGAACTTAGCCAAGAAGGAGTCGCCACGCTGGCGAACTCTCCATGGTAAAGAGTGCCCGAGCTGTGGAAGTACAGCGCATATTTCTACCACTTCTACTGGTGGAGTGGATTCTTTTTATTGCGCAGCGTATGCTTGCCATCATCACTGGCCTAAACTAAATGAAGAACAGCAGGAAAAGGTGTGGAACACTCCTACTAAAACTAAAGTCTTCACCTTTGATGGAATTAAGGACACTATCATGTCTCCACTAGATTCTGTAAAACATCACTTGGCTACATTGAATTCAGGATTAGTAGCCATGAACCCTACCAATGGTCAGATTAAGGCTTGGGTAGGAGGGGTGAATTATAAGTTCTTTAAATACGATCATGCTGGTCAAGCCAGAAGACAGGTTGGTTCTACATTTAAGCCTTTTGTATATGCTAATTCATTGCGCAGCGGAATGCACCCATGCGAAGAAATTCCAAACGTAATTACGTGTGTAGAAGCAGGCCCTAACCAAGAACCTTGGTGTCCTGAAAACTCAGGCGGTAAGTATGGTGACATGGTCTCTCTAACTAGCGGTTTGGCCAATTCTATGAACACTATAACCGCTTATCAGATTAAACGATTCGGGACTCAGCCGGTAGTTAAACTTGCACATAAAATGGGAGTGATTAATGAGGTGCCAGATGTACCATCAATCGGACTAGGAACAGTTGAACTTACAGTAAAAGAGGTGTGTTCTAGCTTATCTACCTTCGCTAATCAGGGTGTTTACGTGGAACCTATTTTTATTACACATATAGAGGATAAAAACGGAAATATCATTTATGAATCTGACCAAGTTACTAGACAAGCTATAGACCCTAAAACGGCTTATCTTACGCTGAACATGATGAAAAAAGTGGTTACCGAGGGAACATCTGTTAGACTGGGATATGGAAGACCTTATGGAGGAATTAACTTCCCACTAGCAGGAAAAACAGGAACTACGAATGATAACGGAGATGGATGGTTTGTAGGGCTTACTCCAGAATTGGCTACTGCGGTTTGGGTAGGAGCTAGTAACCGAGCTATTCGTTTTAGAACCACAGGAAACGGACAGGGAGCTAACACTGGTTTACCTATTTTTGGTTACTTCATAAACAAGGTTTACAAAGACGATTCTATAGAAATAGACCGTGGAGATTTTAAGAAACCTGATGTAGATTTAGGCAGTTACCTTAGCTGTGATGAGTATTATGATTTACAGGGTGGAGGAAGTTTGTGTGATGGAGGGCTTTTTGAAGATGAGGAAGATGAAGAACTCTGGGACCAATAATTAAAAGTTAGAAATGGCTATAAACAAACAAGTAAGTAACGTAGAAGAAGCCTGTGCAGGCATTAAAGATGGCATGACACTTATGCTCGGAGGATTTGGGCTATGTGGAATCCCTGAAAACAGCATAGCTCAACTTGTAAAAATGAGTGTGAATGACCTCACCTGCATTTCTAATAATGCGGGTGTGGATGATTTCGGGCTTGGATTACTGCTTCAGGGAAAACAGATTAAAAAGATGATATCTTCCTACGTGGGAGAGAACGATGAGTTTGAGCGTCAGATGCTTTCAGGAGAACTGGAAGTGGACTTAATTCCACAAGGATCTTTAGCTGAAAGATGTAGAGCTGGAGGAGCTGGTATTCCCGCTTTCTTCACTCCAGCAGGTTATGGAACTGAGGTACAAGGAAATAAAGAAGTCAGAATGTTCAAGGGTAAACCACACATTCTAGAAACAGCTTTAGAAGCGGATTATGCCATAGTTAAAGCTTGGAAGGGAGACACAGCTGGGAATTTAATTTATAAAGCCACTGCCAGAAATTTTAATCCTATGATGGCTATGGCAGGAAAGATTACCATAGCTGAAGTAGAAGAGCTGGTGCCACTAGGAGAACTCGACCCGAATGAAATTCATACACCAGGAATCTTCGTACAGCGAATTTTCCAAGGAGATAAGTTTGAGAAAAGGATAGAACAGAGGACGGTTAGTTGATTTGGAGATAAGTCAAAAACCCTAAAACAATCGTCAATTCACCCTCAAATCAAGAAAAAAATGCTGGATAAAAACGGAATAGCAAAAAGAATAGCCCAAGAACTCCAAGATGGATATTATGTGAACCTAGGAATAGGAATTCCTACCCTAGTGGCTAACTTCATTCCTGAGGGAATAGAAGTAGAATTTCAGTCAGAAAATGGAATTTTAGGAATGGGGCCATTCCCGAAAGAAGGAACAGAAGACGCAGACCTTATCAATGCGGGTAAGCAAACCATAACGGCTATGCCTGGAGCTACTTACTTTGATTCAGCTACGAGCTTTTCTATGATAAGAGGTCAACATGTCCAGCTTACCGTTTTAGGTGCTATGGAAGTAGCGCAGAATGGTGATATAGCCAACTGGAAAATCCCGGGCAGAATGGTGAAAGGAATGGGAGGAGCCATGGATTTAGTGGCTTCTGCCGAAAACATCATAGTAGCCATGATGCACACAAACAAGCGTGGAGAATCTAAACTGCTAGAGAAATGCTCTCTACCACTCACAGGTGTAGGATGCGTTAAGAAAGTGGTAACCAATCTAGCCGTACTAGAAGTCAGAGACAATTCATTCTACCTTCAAGAAAGAGCACCAGGAGTTAGCATAGAAGAAATAGTAGAAGCTACAGATGGAAGGTTAGTTGTGCCAGGAGATAATATTCCAGAGATGGAGATTTAGTGTTTATTTTACCCTTGAGTTTAAAAGAAGTAGACTGGATAATTATCCGAACGATTGACAAGTGTCAAGGTTTTATAAGAAGAGGTGCTACTCTATCTGATTTTATTCTTAGGTCTGATGTTATAGAAAGAAATATTCCAGATTATGACCAAGTAATCAAGGTTTTGGCAAACCTTAGTATGAATAAGTTGGTTTCTTTTAAGAATGACAGAATTACTCTCAATAAAAGAATTAGAAAGTTTATCGAACAAAATTCAAAGGGCGAAACTATTCAATTGAATTCAGGTAAAGATGAAGACGCGTATGCAGAACATGAATTAATGGTGAGGAAAAAGTTACCACGTTGGAAATGGGATTTGGCAGTTGAGAATTATTTCCAAAGTTCTGCTAAACCTCCAAACTAACACTAACATCTCTCACATTCCCATTAATAGGTGGATTAAGCTTTTTCACAGTAATCACTGCTTTTTCTAGTGTAGGAAGTTCGGCTTTCATGCGTTTTCCTATGCGCCATGCTACTTGTTCTATGAGCTTACTGCGGATAGCCATTTCCTCCTCCACTATTTGGTTCACTACTACGTAATCTATGGTCTTAGAGAGGTCATCTCCTTCAGCAGCCTCCTGAAAATCAGTGTGCATTTCTACATCTACGATGTAGTTTCCACCTATCAGCTCTTCTTCATGTAGGCAGCCGTGATTAGCGTAAAGCTTTATTTCATTTAATCGAATAACGCCCATTATGCTTCTGATTTTTGCGCAGCTATACGAATAATGCCAGACTGTATTCTGTCTAACGACTCAGATTTACCTAAGTAAGCCATAATCTCAAATAGGTCAGGGCCACCACCTAATCCGGTTAAGCAAAGTCTTAGTGCAGGCCCTAACTGTCCGAATCCCACTTCTTTCTCGGCCATAAATGTGCTAAAAACTTCTTTGGCAGCTTCAGCAGAAAACTCGGTTAACTCACCGAATTTCACTGCCAGTTGTTTCATTAGGTCAGGACTTTGCTCCTTCCATTTTTTCTTCACTGTTTTCTGGTCAAATTCCTTAGGAGCATTAAAGAGGTAATCCGCTTCTAGTAGCTCATGAATGAATGAAACTCTAGGTTTTAGCAGCTGGATAATTCCCATAATCTGCTCCTCAGATATGTCTTGTGGGTGGTCTTCAACAAGTGGTTTTAGTAGCTGCGCTATAATCTTATCATCCATAGCTCTCAGCCAGTTCTCATTGAACCATCTGGCTTTATCTGGGTCGAATCTAGCACCAGATTTTACTACTCGTTCTAGGGAGAACGCTTGAATCATCTCCTCATGAGTAAATAGCTCTTGTTCTGTTCCCGGGTTCCAGCCAAGCATGAGCAGCATATTTATGAATGCCTCAGGTAAGTAGCCATCTTCTTTATATCCAGCAAATGTGGCACTCTCTTTATTATCATACCACTCTAATGGAAAAACAGGGAAGCCAAACTTAGCTCCGTCTCTCTTGTTGAGTTTTCCATTTCCAGTAGGTTTTAGAATAAGTGGTAAATGCGCAAATCTAGGAGCATCCCAACCAAAAGCTCGGTATAGAAGAACATGCAGCGGTGCTGAAGGCAACCATTCTTCACCTCTAATCACGTGAGTGATTTCCATAAGATGGTCATCCACTATGTTAGCCATGTGATACGTAGGCATTCCGTCAGACTTGTAAATCACCTTATCATCCAGTATGTTAGACTGAAAGCTAACTTCTCCTCTAATCTCATCAGTAAAAGTGATGGTCTCATTCTCTGGAATCTTAAACCGAATTACATAAGGTTCATCCGTAGCGAATTTAGCGTTCATCTCATCCTCAGTCATATTCAGAGAATTATTCATCTCTTCTCGAGTACCTATGCCGTAACGCCAGTCTCCTTTTTCAGAGGCTTTTCTTTTGGCATCTAATTCTTCAGCAGTATCCCAAGCGTAGTATGCATTACCAGAGTCTATCAGCTGGTCAGCATACTTGGCATACATTTCTTTTCTTTCAGACTGACGGTATGGGCCGTGCTTTCCGCCTATTCCTGGGCCTTCTTCTGGAGCTATTCCGCACCAGTCTAAAGCATTAAGGATGTAATCTTCTGCTTCTTCTACATACCTAGTTTGGTCGGTATCTTCTATTCTTAGGATAAAAGTTCCTCCGTGCTTTTTAGCGTAGAGGTAATTATAAAGTGCAGTTCTCACACCTCCCATGTGAAGCGGCCCCGTAGGACTCGGAGCGAATCTAACTCTAGGTTTTACACCAGCCATGTCATCTGATTTTTTAGCGGTGCAAAGATAGG
>CAZTVP010000012.1:11503-15001 GCA_964616995.1 uncultured Comamonadaceae bacterium | reverse complement strand
GTGTAACTGTGTGGTCCATCACCTCAAGTAGAGTAGCTGAACTTCCATGAGGAGAATACACCAACTCCAGGTTCCTCACTGTGAATTTATCCAGCCATACGTACTTTTCTTCCTCAATTCTAGAAATGGCAGAAATATGGCCAAGTTCATTGTGCTTGGTTTCTCCAAGGTAGTGCAGCGCCACACCAGCAGCTATAACACCATTGGCTAGTCGTTCTATCCCGAATCCTTTTAGAGACTTGGTTTTAAAATGCCCAGTTAAAATATCATTTGAAAAATCAGGAGTAAACACCCAATCTTCTAGAACATAAGTGTAAAAATCAGCTCCAAACCTTGTCTGAAACTCTGACAATTTCTGCTTTTGAACTAATACTTCTGAAGGTGAAAAGCTCTGAAGCAACTTGTCTATGTAATCATCTGTGCCCTGAGCACATAGAAACTCACCCGTAGATACATCTACGAATGAAATTCCTGAAACATCATCTTCTAAATGAACTGCTGCTAGGAAATTATTCTTCTTGTTTTCTAAGACTTGGTCATGGTAAGAAACTCCAGGTGTTACTAGTTCAGTAACACCTCTTTTTACAATTTTCTTTGTTTGCTTAGGGTCTTCAAGCTGGTCACAAATAGCCACTCGGTTTCCCGCTCTTACCAGTTTAGGTAAATACGTATCTACACTATGGTGAGGAAAGCCTGCCAGCTCTACAAAAGCAGCTGCTCCGTTTTTTCTCTTGGTAAGTACTATTCCTAAAATTTCCGATGCTTTGATGGCATCTTCACCGAACATTTCATAGAAATCACCTACTCTAAAAAGAAGCAGCGCATCAGGATACTTGGCTTTTATCCTGTTATACTGAGCCATCAAAGGAGTTTCCTTTACCGCTTTTTTCTTTTTTTCAGTGACGCTAGACATTTAAGAAGCTTTTTAAAAATACAAAATGCCGCCCGTTTGTAGGTAGAGCAGCATCTGCATTTAAGAAATCATGTGTCTATTAAAGACTCCCGAAAGGTAAAATCTACTCATGGGAGACCTCCAGTTTTACACCTGAGGTTTTTAACATTCTATCAACATCATCACATCTCAGAATTCAAGCTAAGTATGGAATGATGACATAGGGTTTACTAACAGTTAACATAGCCTTAATCTCATGCTTCAACCTTCAATTTACCTTTGTACCAGAATTAAATCTCGTACGATTTATTTTGGTTATAAGGTTAGCATTTCTTTTCAAAGAAATTAATGAACACTAAGAGAAACAGAATAACGATTCAGTTTCTCTTTTCTTTATTTAGGGCTGAACCATATAGACCAATTGATAATTCTCAAGAACTTCTAATCTTCCGATGTAGTTTTCTATTTCCTTAAATACCACTTCTATTTCCGAAGCAAGAACTGGAGGTTTTACGGTCATGTGTTCTTTGAACAGTACTTCTTTTTCCTTGATTTTAAATAGCGCTTCTTTAGCCGACCATATCAGAGTGTAGTCTTCTATGGAGCTAGCCCAGTTGAGTTCTTCAGCGTTGCAAAATTTATTCTTAATCCGAGCCACTTTTTCTACTATTTCTTGAACATCTATTCCTACCTCAGCAGATGGATGAGTGATGATGCATACATAATCTCGGGAATGAGTCAGAGAAATTTTAGGCCCTTTTGAATAGTGCGGTTTTCCATGCTCGGTGTACTCAATTTTTAAAGGCAAGTCCATAGCTCTCAGCAAGCTTCTGGCACCAAGCCATTCAATTTTGCGCAGCTCATGATTAAAACGCTGGTATTTCTTAGTCTTCACCTCTTCAGGCAAGCTCTTCTCAAGCTCTCCTAGCGACTCTGAAACATGCCATATTCCGACTTGGGCTCCTTCAGGAGTAGTTATGATTTTCTGTAAGGGCATAGCGGTGCAAAGATAAATTGATTTACGAGGTACGATTTACGATTTACGATTCCCTTGCTTTCGATACAATTCTCCCTAGCGGTCGAATCACTCAATCAGCGGGATTCAATTAGGAATTAAGAAAGAATACAGGTTGATAAGTGTCAACTGTCGTTAAGGCTCACGCACAATCAACTTTCAAACTTTCCAACTAGGAACTTTCAACTAACCCCGATTACTAATATAACAGCGATTTTTTGTAGTAAGATATTGATTACCTTTGCACCGCAAAAAAAAGCACGATAAATGAGTACAAACGCCCAAAAAACAACACTTCCATACAAAGTGGCTGATATGTCACTGGCGGAATTTGGAAGAAGAGAAATAGAATTAGCTGAGGCTGAGATGCCAGGTCTTATGTCATTAAGAGAGGAATTCGGTGAGTCTAAGCCGCTAAAAGGCGCTAGAATAGCGGGATGTCTTCATATGACTATCCAGACTGCTGTGCTAATAGAAACTCTAGTGGAGCTAGGAGCTGACGTTACGTGGAGCTCATGTAATATTTTCTCTACACAAGACCATGCTGCCGCTGCAATAGCTGCTGC
The DNA here is from genome assembly GCA_964616995.1 of uncultured Comamonadaceae bacterium. Lineage (GTDB taxonomy): Bacteria > Bacteroidota > Bacteroidia > Flavobacteriales_D > Sanyastnellaceae > ASP10-05a. The sequence continues at coordinate 12,528 of CAZTVP010000012.1, read as the reverse complement.
TGGAATTCCAGTTTACGCTTGGAAAGGGATGAATGAAGAGGAATTTGATTGGTGTATAGAGCAAACGCTTTTCGCGTTTAAAGATGGTGAGCCTCTAAACATGATTTTAGATGATGGTGGAGACCTTACGAATATGGTTTTCGATAGATTCCCAGAGCTTACTGCTAATATCAAAGGACTTTCTGAAGAAACTACAACGGGTGTGCACAGACTGGTGGAGAGAGAAGAGAATGGAACACTGGTTATGCCAGCTATTAACGTGAATGACTCTGTAACCAAGTCTAAATTCGACAATAAGTATGGATGTAAAGAGTCTTTAGTGGATGCTATTAGAAGAGCTACAGATGTAATGATAGCTGGAAAAGTAGCTGTAGTAGCTGGATACGGTGATGTAGGTAAAGGTTCTGCTGCATCTCTTCAGGGAGCTGGTGCTAGAGTCATAGTTACTGAGATAGACCCAATATGTGCGCTTCAGGCCGCTATGGACGGATTCGAGGTGAGAAAAATGAAGGATGCTGTGCCTAGAGCTAACATAGTAGTGACTGCTACGGGAAATAAAGATATTCTTACTGGCGACCACTTTAAGTTGATGAACGATAAGACTATTGTTTGTAACATTGGCCACTTTGATAATGAGATAGATGTGGCTTGGTTAAATCAGAACCATGGTGATTCTAAAATAGAAATCAAACCTCAAGTGGATAAATACACTGTAGATGGAAACGACATCATCTTACTAGCAGAAGGAAGACTTGTGAATTTAGGATGTGCTACTGGTCACCCATCATTTGTGATGAGTAACTCGTTTACGAACCAAACGCTAGCTCAAATAGAGCTTTGGAACCATTCAGATAAGTACGAGAACAAAGTATATATGCTTCCTAAGCACTTAGATGAAAAAGTGGCAAAACTCCACCTAGCTAAGATTGGTGTGGATTTAGAGGAACTTTCCCAAGAGCAAGCAGATTATATCTCTGTACCTAAGAACGGGCCATTCAAGCCTGAGCCGTATCGGTCGGCAAATT
>CAZTVP010000012.1:0-11493 GCA_964616995.1 uncultured Comamonadaceae bacterium | reverse complement strand
CGCTCAGTGACCTAGGTTCGATAGTCTTTACTGAAGTTTCGGCTATTGAAAAGACTCGAAGTTGAAGATAAAATTAAAAGCCCCATTCCATTTTTTTGGTTTGGGGTTTTTTGGTGGTTGGTGGTTTTAGGCTTGATTGCTGAAACAAATTCAATTAATTGAAAACGTATGTAATTATTTACAAATGAATACTATTTGTAAAACTTTGTTTTTCATTAAATTGGCTGAGATTTAAAACTATTTATTACCGGAATTAGTGAGTCACTTTATTCGGTTGTTAAACGCAATAGACATATGGAAAAGAAAGCAATTTGGGAATATATAATTATCGGTACAGAATTAAGATTTTTACAAGATGCAATGCCTGGAGCTAAGATCTTTGGCGACTTGTTCATCGAGAATAATATCAAACGACTCTTAACCAATTTTGAAGACCTAAACTTAGATGTCACTTTGCGCTCAGCAAGTGGATTAAACGATTTACTTGATGAATTTGAAACTGAGCGTGATAACAATAAACTTACTGAAGAACACTGTTTTAAACTCTGGGAACAGCTCAAACTGATACGTCATACACTTAGAGCTGAATCGAAGGGGAAATTTGCATTCTTCACAACTGATAAAAGGCATGAGACGGAAAAACTTCTTAATCATATTGAAAAGATATTTTCTCCCGACACATTTGATAACCTTCCTGATATGGCGCAGTTCGATTTAACTGAGGCAGGAAAGTGTATTGTCTTTGAAAGGTCAACTGCAGCCGCTTTTCATATTTTGAGAGCAACTGAAGTATTAGTTAGAATGTACTATAGGAAATATTTAAGAAAGAAACCTGATGGAAAAACTTGGGGACAATTATTAAACGAATTAAAAAACAAGAATTCAGGCAAGAAACCAAACCCAACTACAGTTAATCACTTGATTAACATCAAAGATTCCTACAGAAATCCAACGCAACATCCAGATAAAGTTTACGACATCCAAGAGGCACAAGACCTTTTAAGCGTTTGTATTGATGTGATTAATAAAATGGTTAATGAAATAAAATAAAGCGTATAACAAGGTGTATAGCACATACCCTTCGGGATACGCACCATACACGAGACGTTAAGTTAATCCCAAACCCATTTTCACCCAATCTACACCATCTACGTCATAGAACTTTCCAAGCGAGTTTTCACTGAAAACAGAAAATTCCGTGAGGCTAATCCGCAGTTCAATGGTGTGCTGCAGTGTCTTTATATAGGTATGACGAGTAAAACTCCTAAGGAAAGGTTTCACCAGCACAAGACTGGAGCCCGAAGCAAAAGAGGATATAAACTCTCTTCCAGCATAGTAGAAAAATATGGCTTATACCTGAGGCCAAGCTTGTACAATCACCTGCCTAAAGTCAAGACCAAAAAAGAAGCTGAAAAACTAGAAGAACAAGTGGCGCTAGAACTCAGAAGACAGCGTTATGCTGTGTGGTTTAATTGAGCATAATGCTAATACTAACTAGCTCATCAAAATCACTTTAATGAAATAAAACTACTAATCCTTCAGTTTCCTTAGTGAAACCTTTTACTCCTCATATTTGAAATTTCTTCTTCTACTTTTTGTCTCTTTCTCTACTTCTATTCTTAGTCAAGAACTCATTTCTAGTGCTCACTTTTCTTCAGGAAAATCTAAAATCTCTTCAGCAGAAGTAGCCCAACTTCATAGTAAGCTTGAAGCTATAGACACACTTGGTGAGAATATAGTAGCAATTGAAATTAGAGCTTATACCGACCATGATGGCAGCCTTTCATACAATAAAAACCTAGCTCTAAAGAGAGCAGAATCTGTAAAGAAAATTATTCAGGAGTATCCTATATTATCACAACTAGAGTTACGTGTAAAAGCGGTAGGAGAAATACAGGTAGATAATTTAGATGAAGGTTCCATAGACAGCTTAAAAGCTGCTAACCGTAGAGTAGACATTCTAATCATTGACCAGAGATTCAATTTTCATCTCAGTGATACCTTGAAAGTTGGAGATATTCTTGTGCTAGATGGCATTCTCTTTCATGGTGGCAGCCATAAGGTGCTCAAAGAGTCTTATCCTGTGGTGCGTCATATTTTCAACGTTCTGAAAGATAATCCCGACTATACGTTTAATATACAAGGACACATCTTTTGCCCGCTATGTGAGACAGATGGCTATAACTCAGACACTGATAAATATGACTTATCACTTTCCAGAGCTAAAACTATTCACGACTTATTCGTTAAGAATGGAATAAAGGATGAAAACCTATCCTACGAAGGACTAATGGGACTCTATCCACTTGGTAAAGGCGATAAATATGACCGAAGGGTAGAACTAAAAGTGACTCGGATACCTAATTAAACACCCTAAGAATACTCCCATTGAACTGAGTATTGTACTGCTTTAGCGGCTGAGCGGCTGGGCCTGAAATAACGCTGCCGTCTAGGATAAGCCAAGTAGATTCGCTGCACTCGTCTTTAATGGTAATATTATCTTCGAGCACCTCTACTCTGCAGCCTTGGTTAACATTATATGGCGAGTGACGGTCAAAGGCCGTAAACTGGTCTATGTTATTTCTGTAAATGATAATTCCCCTAGAACCACCCGTAGTATAAACCCATCCTGTAATATTGGTAAGCTCGAAGAATGAAGCACTGTTAATATTGATAGAAAAATCTACTGCCACCAGCGGAACTATACTGTTATCATCTCTCCGGCATCCAGTGAATCCAAGCATGAGCATAAGCGCCCCTATTAGATATAATCCTATCTTATTCAATTTATTACAGTAATTTTTTAGGTTTTCCTGCTACAAATTCCTTTAGATAAAACGGTTCATAATACGCTAAATCTTCCGTTTCACCACGTTTGAATTTTTCTAACGCTAATTTACCCATATTTCGTGCGGTGCAATGCATTTCTATCAACTCCACCTCCAAATGACCGAGTGTATCTACGCACTTAGCAGCACCATCTCCTAAGATGCAGATTTTCATGTTTTGCAACGCGGAAAAGCTCCCTTCATCTACCTCCACAGCCGATGTTTCCATAAACTGCTCTCCTTCCCTATTCCAGCCACCAGTGAAAACCTCCATCCTGCGGGCATCTATCATAGGCAAGTAGGCGTCAAACTCGGGATTAACTCTTATGGCGGCATGAGCCAGCTGCTCCAAGTTCGGAATGGCCAACAACGGCAGCCCAGCTCCGAAACAAATGCCCTTAACCGTAGAAACGCCTATGCGCAATCCTGTGTAAGAACCAGGCCCAGCGCTAACTGCCACAGCACTTAGCTCAACATATTTTACACCCGACTCTTTCATGCATTCATCTATGAACGTGGCTAACTTTTCAGAATGGATATACTTTTCGCTGGATTCTTCTCTGATGGACACCAATTCTTCATCTCGGAATAGCGCCACAGAACAGACCTTAGTGGCAGTTTCTATGCATAAAATATGAGTGCTACTCATCCTTCTTAACTTTAGGCAATACCAGCGTACCGTTCCTCAGCTTTTTAGAAACTGCGTCATACGGCCCCGTGATTACCTCATCATCTTTAGAAATTCCACTAGTGATTTGATAAAACTCATCATCCTGTAGCCCCAGCTCTACCATCTTTACAGCCGCCTTATCTCCATTTAACACAAAGACCAGCGTATATTCTTCCTCGTCTAAATCATCAGAGGATGACTTTCGGTCATCTGAATCTACAGAAGTAGTATCTGTTCGGGTAGTAACAGAGGTAATCGGCACGGACAGCGCATTTTTTACCTGGTCAGTTTGAATTTCTACATTGGCACTCATACCAGACCTAAATGGCGAAAGACCAGAGTCATTTCCCGCCATTAAATCTCTATAACTACTCTCCAATACACGAATTTTCACCGAGAAATTAGTGACTTGGTCAGTGCTCATCAGAGAACTGTTGGCTGCGGTATTGGCTATTTCTGTGATGATGCCTTTGAACTTTCTATCTGGATATGCATCTACTTCTATCAGTGCCGTGTCTTGCATGTGAACACGTACGATATCACTCTCATTTACATCCACATCCACTTCCATCACACTCAGGTCACTAATGCGCATAAGTTCATCTCCCTTGGTCATTCCGGTTCCTAAGATAACGTCTCCCTTTTCTATAGCCAGAGCGGTTACTATGCCGTCCTGCGGTGCAAAGAGGTCTGTCCTCCTCAAGTTCTCCGCGGCTTCATCCTTACTGGCTCTTGCGCTTGAGATGGAAAACTTGGCACTGTTGACATTCTCCAATGCTGCCTTTTGCTCCGCTTCTGCTACTTGAAATTGAGAAAGGGCATTTTCAAACTCACTTTGACTGATAGCTCCACTTTCTTTAAGACTTTTGCTTCTTTCATACGACTGACGAGCAAGTAAAAACTGTGCTTCCGCTTGTGCTTTTCTGGCTTCTGATGTAGCCAAGGTAGCTCGTGCTGAGCTTAGGGCTGCATCCGCTCTTTGCAATGCGGTTCTAAAAATCTCTGGATTAATCTTTAACAGCAACTCACCTTTAGTCACTCGGTCACCTTCCCTAACCATAAGCTCAGTAACCTGACCATTTACCTCAGAAAAAATCTTGACCTCACTCTCAGGTTTTATTTTTCCGCTGGCACTTACTGTAGAAATCAACTGCCTAAGCTGAGGAAACTCCGTTTCTACCAGCAGCTTATCTTCTTTCTTAAACAAAGAGGCTACAGCAGCTAGTATTACTATAGCAGCTAAAACGATCCAGAGACCTTTTTTGGAGTTTTTCTTAGCCATGTGTCTAATTTAGTGAGAAAGATTTTCCTTGGTAAAACTCTACTATTTTCACTCGGAAGATATAATCGTATTGGCTTCTGATTTTTTCAGCCAATGCAGCGTCTCTAGAGCTTCTGGCTTGAGCGTAATCTACACCATTTATCACCTGTTCTTGATATCTGATTTCCGCGTATTTGAATGCTTCTTCTTGTGCCTTTAAGCTGAAATCAGCGGCTTGATAAGTCTTGAGAGCAGCCTTAGCATCCGCGTAAGCAGATTCCACTGTTTGAGTAAGTTGGTTACGTGTATCTTTCATACGTAAATCGGCTACATCACGATTGATTTTAGCCAATTGTACATTGGTTTTATTACTCAGTCCATTGAAAATAGGAATGTTCAAACTAAAGAATAAACTCCTGTTTACATTGGTTTCCAGCTGGTCAAAAAACGGCACCGTCTCGAAATCATTGAACGATGTTACTTCGTTTAGCGACAATACAGTTTCATTAGTTCCTGCCACAGTTCCTATGGGAACATTCCCCAAATTGATAGGATTACCTGCTCCAGTTTGATTGGCTCCTGAGAATCCACTACCATAACTATAACTAGCAGAAAGACTCGGATAGCGACTACCATTGGCTATTTTATAACCTATGTCAGCACCAGCCTGATTGAGTTCTGCCGAGCGTATTTCTGGAAATGCAGAAAGTGCATGAAGTAACACTACATCTTTAGACGGAAGCTCCAGCTCATCAGCCGTCATTTTCGGTTTAACCACTTGGAAGTTTACTCTATCCTCTTCTGGTAATTGGATAAGCTGCATGAGGTTCAACTCGGCTAAATCTATAGCGTTTTGAGAACTGATTACACGAGCTTCATCTGAAGCCATTTGAGCCTGAGCTTGAAATAAATCTGCTTCTGGAATCTGACCTGCATCTACCAGTTTCTGAATTCTATCTACTTGTCCAGTGGAAGCAGTTAGGTTAGCTTCGTTAATTGCATTTAGTTCTTCATTAAACAGCACAGATAAGTAAGCGTTAGCTATGGCTAATGCAGTACTATTTCTAGAGGTTTCTAAATTGACCTCGGCTATTTTCAGATTGATATCCGCCTGCTTCACTCTATTCTGAAGAGAGAAACCATTGAAGAGCATTACGCCTGTAGAAATCCCAAAGCTATTGGACTGAATACGGTCTGTAGCAAATTGATTCGTAAATGGGTCTATTCGCTGTCCCCAGTTATATCCGTGACTGGCACTTGCATTTAAGTTGGGCAGCAGATTAGCTTTACTCTGAATCAGGTTCTGCTCACTAGAATTCACATCCAGCGACTGAATTTCGAGACCTATGTTATTGGCTAATCCTATTTCCAGGCATTTCTCAAGTGTATAGGCACTTTCCTGAGCCATAGCTAACGTAGTGAATAGCGCAGCTATAGATACTAAAATAATTCGTGGCATGTCTTAAGGTTGATTTTCACCTAAGACAAACATAAATAATAAGGTTATCTGGAAAGATAAGGCTGGGAAAACAATTGTTAAATAGCAGTAATGAGGATTTCTACTCTTCTGTTGGCTTCGTTTTGCCAATCCGTTTTAGGGTCTGGATAGAGCATGTTAGTGTTTCCTCTTCCCTGAACTTCTAATCGAAGCTCATCTACTCCCAATTCTATGAGGTAATCTACTACAGCTTGAGCTCTTTCTTCTGAAGCCTTTTGGTAGAACTTAGCACTCTTTCTATTATCAGGGCCATTTACATGACCTACTATGGCTATTTTCACATTAGGATTAGCATCTAAGAATTCTTTAATCTCTGCTAGAGCAGGTTTAGACTTATGGTAAATAGAAGTTTGGTCTCCTAAGAAAGTAATATCTCGCACGTCTGTAGAAAGTCCTACTTGTAATGGAAGGAGTTTCACGTCTTGAACATGGAGCTTCTCTTCAGATGGCCAAAACTTTTCATTGTAATACATAAAGCCTGGCTTGATGCATGAAACCGTATAAAGTCTATAATTATTGATTTCGAAAGTAGTATCTATCACCTCAGGCATAATTACCTGCTTCCGAGAGTTAAGTCCATTTATTCTTATATCCGCAGCCATGAGCTCACCCGATTCCGAGCTAGTCACCTGGATATTCATATACTGTTTTCCAGAAAAATTCTCGTCTTTAGTAATCTTCTTTTCCTGCACGAACTGCGCCTGCAGTAACGTAGGAAACGCTAAAGCCACTAAACCAAGTATGATGTTTACATTTTTCATTACACTGAGTTTTACTAGATATCATCTAGAAAGTTTCAAATAAAAGCGATTAAATTTCAACTAATCAGCCCAGTTAGGCTTTTAGCTGAATTACGCTTTGTGTAATCTTTTTCTGAAAAATACTAGTAAAAAAAGACCAAACAGGATGTAAGGAATGATTAACAGGTATTTAATGCCGTTATTTAATCCTAATCCCACCGCATTTCCAGAAGAGTCTGAAGCATCTTCAGCCACTTGCTTACACATAGCGCACTGTGCATCTACATCTAACTGCAGAAACACTACCGCCAACACTAATAACAATAACGAGACCAATTTGTTCATTCGATATAAAATTACTGATTAAATGGATAATATGGACTAATCATTAAGTAAACAATTACTCCCGTGAGCGTAACGTATAACCAAATAGGATATGCGTACTTCACTATTTTTTTATGATGTTCTATCTGACCGTTTAGTCCTCTGAAATAACTCACTAATACTAAAGGAACTACCACTGCGCTCAGGATAATATGAGATACCAAAATCGTTATATATAAAGGCCTAAGTGGATTTTCCTTGGGAAAAACCGTATCATCAAAACTGAAGTGATAAGCCACGTAGCTTAGCAGGAATAGCACTCCTAATCCAATTGAAGTCGTCATTAATCTGCTATGCAGTTTGATATTATTGGACTTCACAGCTGCTAATGCTCCTAACAACAGAACGAAAGTCGTCCCATTTATACATGCATTAAAGAAAGGAGAATTCTCTAAAAAGGACTTCACCTCAGGGCTCATATTCTCTGGCTTAGGCACCACATAGAGTAAAGCCACCACTACAGGTATAACTATAGCTAATAGAGTGATGATTATCTTAGTTCCCTTATTGTTCTTCATGTTTGATTAATTTTAAAATATCAGATTCTAACTGAGTTAATTCTTCCTCGTCTATGGCATCATAAGAGCCTCTAATTCTTCTTTTACCATCTACTAAAATAACCTGTGAACTATGGACTATTCCATCTTGGTAAGCAGCATCTCTGTCCACAGCTAAGAAGAATCCCTCCTTACTTAGTTCATCCACATAGTCCTTCTCTGCCATAGCTAGTGTCCAGTTAGATAAATTGATATCTTTTTCTTTAGCATAGCTGAGCAAAACACTTGGTTTATCTACCCCTGGATTAATACTTACGGCTAAGAAATTATAGGCATCACTTACACCTTTGGCTTCTAAACTCCTTTGTATATCTACTAGACTTTCTGTCATTATGGGACAGATGGTAGAGCATGAAGTAAAGAAGAACTTAACTATAAGTGGTTTTCCGGCAAATGAACTGTATCCTATTAGGCTTGAATCCTGATTAGTAAGCGTGAACTTAGGAATCTCGTAGAACAAGGTGTCATTGCCCTCTCTAGTAATAGGGCCAAAAAAAGGAAGTGGTTCACCTTTTACTATTATGCCATTATTATTGGCTTGTTCTGAAGTAAGCTGGGAGTTTTGAGGACTAGGCTCATTATCGCAAGAAACAAATGAAACTACCAATACAAGAAATAGCGCTACAGCACGTATTTTATTTCTCCTTGGCTTTTTCTTTTTCATGTCTAGCTATGTCTATTTCCTTTCGCAGTAATGCTATGTCTTCTATAGCATCATTAATCTGACGTTCTGCATTCAAATTATATCTCCCTCTAATCTTAGACTCTGTGTCAATTAATAAGGCTATAGCACTGTTATTAATATTCTTTATCCCGAGTGATTCAGAAATAAAACTCTTCATTTCTGGCTCAGAAGATGTGCTAAGGAAAAAGAAATTCTCTGTTTCATCAGAGTTTTTATTGATTCCCTTCATGTATTCTTCCAGCTGAGCTTGGTCTGTCACTACGCCATCTGAGTTTAACCCTATAATCTTAATATTATCCTCATTTGTGTACTTAAAGTTCGCGCTAAGAAGTCTTTTAGTGATGACAGAAATGTATTCTGATTCTAACGAATATGGAGCCAGCAGATAAACATCATCTTTTAGTGATGCTATACTAATTTCTCTTCCATCATGGTTTGTGAAACTTAAGTTAGGAAGCGTGTAAGTCTTGCCTAACTCATTATTCGTACTATCGAGTAGTATTTCTGAAGGATGATAATACGGTAACGTTTTAAACTTGTGATCTAACGCTAAACCGAAAAACAATAGGAAACTCAGAGGAAAAAGTAGAATGATAAATATGACGCCTACTTTTTTCATCTATCTGCTTTAACTGCCTAAATAATTAGAAATGAGAACTGACATATCCGTTCCTTCTTTCACGCATATAAACACTAAATAAATAGCGAATAAAATGTATGGCCCCAGAATCGTCCACTTAAGGTTCTTTCTCTCGTCTCCTAGGTGCATAAATACAAGAACTATGTACGCTGCTTTTACAAGTGTCATTAAGATGAATGAAATCTTCACTACTTCCCATAGACTAGAGTCTTGTTTAATCACACCTCCTAAGAATACCTCGACTGCAGTAATTAAAGAAAGTATTACTGTTACTTGGATGATTTTTTTTCTCACCTTTTTACCTTTTGCCTCATCATGATGAGCATTTAAGGCGTAACTATCATTTACTATTAAATCGTCTCTTTCCATTGGTGTCTCAACTTAAACTAGGTAGAAAAATGTGAATACAAAAACCCAAACTAGGTCAACAAAGTGCCAGTACAATCCGGTCTTTTCTACCATTTCATAGTGACCTCTTCTATGCATGATTCCTTTAATCACCATGATTAGAACGATGATATTAATTACCACTCCAGAGAATACATGGAAACCATGGAATCCAGTTACGAAGAAGAAGAAATTAGCATACTGCTGAGGGCCATATTCATTAGAACTCAGGTTAGCTCCATGTGTTTCAGGTAAACCTTCATCCTTGGCTGCTAACAGCTTTTTAATATTTCCTTCATCCTCTACGGTAACTATAGTAGTTTGGAATTTATTCAAGTAAAGTACTTCAGGAGTAGCATCATGACCATGCTCAACTTTATGCTCGCTATCATGTCCATCTCCACCCATTCCTGAAACTGAACTTACAGCTGCGTGATCATGACCGTGTTCTCCGTGGTCATGCTCATGACCCTCATCTCCATGAGCATGATGGTCTTCACCATAATATACTTTTTGCCCAGCTTCTACAGTGTAATCTACAGTTTCTCCAGCTTGGTTAATTCCTGATACAGTTACACTGTTCTCAGTGATATAATAACCACCAGAACCATGAATAAAGTGATACCACTCCCAAGCTTGACTTCCAAGGAAAAAGAAACCTCCTACTACTGTCCAAGCTAACCATTTGGTTACATTCTTTTTATCATTTCTATGACCTGCTTCCACGGCTAATACCATGGTTACAGAACTAACTATGAGTAAGAATGTCATTAAGGCCACATAGATAAGCGGATAACCAGTTCCTAAGACTGGCAATGCTTCAAATACCTTTTCACCTATCGGCCAGAATTCTTCTAGTTCTCCAAAAACTCCAGTTCGGAAAAAACCAAGAGAAATAAGTAGTCCACTGAAGGTAAGTGCATCAGAAACAAGGAAAAACCACATCATCATTTTACCGTAGGTAACACTGAAGGGAGACCTTCCTCCGCCCCATAGGACGTCTTTATCTATTTGCTGTGTTGCTTCGCCTGCCATAGGTTGTTAAAATTTGTTGCAATTTTAGTAAATAATGAACAAAAACACATACAAATACAGCCATAATATTCCCATAAAATGCCAGTAAATGCCTTGAGTTTTCAAGCTAATGGTGTTACCATTTCCAAAGGTACCTTTGATACTTCTTATGATGTTCACTATAAGGTAAATCAGCCCTAGACATAAGTGAAATGCGTGAATGGCTATGAATGCGAACAAAAGACTGGTAGAATTATCAGGCTGCTTCTGCATTACTTGAGTTACGGGCTCTAGTCTCTCCTTATCAGTTCCTTTGTAGAACTGTCCATTCTCGTAAATCACTGGTAGCGAGTTAAAAGTAACCATGTAATCTTTTCCGTACTCGCCCTTTATCTGTCCTATGTTATTATGAGCATGGAAAAAACCCTTGTCATTTAGCTCTTGCCATCCATTCCATTGGCTCAGAGTGAATCCTATTCCAGAAAGGAAAGTTAAGCTCAACAAGATAGTTGTAGCCATCTGCTTTCCCTGATTAGCCATATATCCGGCAGCTATCAGTAGAATACTTGAAATAATGATGATCACATTACTAGTAATTAACCCTGAAACCGGCTCTGGATGTACCCAATATGCCTGTGGCTCCATTACGATGTAAGCGGAGGTAAATCCACCGAACATCATAACTATGGCAAAAAGGATCAGATACATCAACATCTTCTTAGTCCTCTCCTTTACTTCTGGAGAATGACCTTCAAACACGTCTACTTTAGTTCTTTTTTCAGATTCTTGGGTAGAAAGTGTAGCTTCTGACATGAAATTTAAATTTTAT
>CAZTVP010000011.1:0-15142 GCA_964616995.1 uncultured Comamonadaceae bacterium | reverse complement strand
TACATTTACACAGAGACTACTACTAAAACCAACCTAAGAATTTATCTTCATTTTGGGTTCGAGCATTTTCACACTTCTCATTCTTTGGGTTTTCCTATATATTTCCTCAAAAAAAGACTGGATACTTAAACAAAAAATGAAATATTTCAATCTCAAGTTAATATCCACATATATTGTTTTGACCTTACTACTTTTAGTATCGAACATCTTGACTGCTCAAGTGGATGAGAAATCAAATGAAAATAGTACCGTAAAAGCTTTAGCCGATTCTCTGGAAACGATAGTTGAACTTAGCGACACTTTAAAAAATTTCCCAGTAGATTCCACAAGCCAGATAATGGCAAAAGTTACGCTAAGAAATGGTGACTTAATTACTGGTGTATTCATTCAGATTGATTCCTTAAATACGATATTGAGAGCTGATAATGAAGAAATTCTTTTATCCACATACGACATCAGAAGTATCTCTTTTTCAAGGTTGAAACTAGATAAAGAACTAAGTAATTTGAATTATGCTAACTATTTAATTGCACCTAGCGCCATTCCATTTGAAAAAAAAAGAATTTCTTACAGAAATTTTATACTGACTACAAGTCTGGTTGATTACGCAATAACAGATAATCTTTCTGTGACTGGAGGCTTCGAACTAACAACGTTTTTTAATGAAGCTCCCCTTCACACAATTTCAACTAAATATGGATTTAAAGTAAGAGATAAAAATTTACACTTAGCCGGAGGATTAACTTATGTGAGCGATACTGAAGAAACACAACTTGTGCTCGCAAGCTTACTTGCAACTTTTGGCAATAAAGAAAGAAACGTAACTTTGTCAATAAATCAACCTTTGATTCAAAGAAATTCCAAAAGGGTTCCCGTTTTCAATTATTCTGGTATTTACAAGCTGAGAAGTAGCTTTTCTCTATTAATTGAGAACTACCTTTATCCTAGCTTAGAAACGGAAATTATAAGTGCTAATTTCGGAGGTTTTCGTTATATGACTAAAAATGGATCAGTTGATTTTGGTGTTATTTTCATTGATGGAGTATTAGTCTTTCCTGGCTTTGGGTTCTTCAGGAAGTTCTAGAAAAAGAGCCCGCCTAACCAACTTATCACCGCATAAGCACTATAAATAAGTGCGAACAGAATCAATAACATCACTCCTACTACTACTAAAATAATAGGCCATCCAGAACCAGCGTGTTTGTCTTCCTCCACAAACTCATTTAGCAGCTGGTAGTTCCTATCATTCGCTTTGTAGGCAAAATCGAAGATGGTTCCTAGCACAGGTATCATTCCTACTAGAGCATCTAAACCTATATTCCCAAGCATCTTAAGCAGAACCTCTCCTTTAACACCTTTTCTAAATGCGGCAAATAGCAACAGCGCACTAAAAACATAACCTATGATATCTCCTAACCAAGGAATCAAACCTAGAAGTGGGTCTATACCGAATGTGATATCAGTACCAGGAATTCTGAATTTAGAGTCGAGTAAATTGGCAAACTTTTTCAAGTACTTCATTTCTGAAGCACTCACATCATCTATAGGGTAGTCTATTTCTTTCATTGTTCATGATTTATCAATTCCTGTGCCTTGTTCCCAGTTCTGAATTTTTGGCAGAAAGAAAGTGTTTTGCACCGTTTAAAAGTTGTGGCATAAACACGGAGTTCTATTCTTAAATTTGCACCTTTCTTTATAGAGACGATACACATGTTTAATAACCTTCAAGATAAATTAGAAAAGGCCTTTAAAGTATTAAAAGGTCATGGTCAAATTACTGAAATTAACGTAGCAGAAACGCTTAAAGAAGTTAGAAGAGCTTTACTAGATGCCGATGTTAATTTTAAAACTGCCAAGGAATTTACCACCAGAGTAAAGGAAAAAGCGCTAGGAAGAGATGTACTCACTTCTCTGAAACCAAGTCAACTCATGGTGAAGATAGCTCAGGAAGAGCTTACTGAACTCATGGGAGGGCAAACGGCAGAACTAAATTACCAAGGTAATCCAGCGGTTATCTTAATGTCAGGTCTGCAAGGTTCAGGTAAAACTACTTTCTCCGGAAAACTGGCCAATTACCTAAAATCTCAAAAAGGTAAAAAACCACTCTTGGTAGCATGTGATATATACAGACCTGCCGCCATAGACCAGCTGCATGTAGTAGGAGAATCTATAGGTGTAGAAGTTTACTCAGAGCGTGAGAACAAGAACCCAGTTTCTATTTCTCAGAATGCCATTCAGCATGCACGCAGTAATGGCTTTAATGTAGTCATAGTGGATACCGCAGGTAGATTAGCCGTAGATGAACAAATGATGGCAGAAATAGAGCAGGTAAAAAATGCCATTCAGCCTACAGAAACACTCTTCGTGGTAGATTCCATGACTGGTCAGGATGCAGTAAATACTGCGGCTGCCTTTAATGAAAGGTTAGACTTTAATGGTGTAGTACTGACCAAGCTAGATGGTGACACCAGAGGTGGAGCTGCCCTTTCTATTAAAAGTGTGGTAAACAAGCCTATCAAGTTCATAGGTACAGGAGAAAAAATGGATGCCATAGATGTCTTCCACCCTAACAGGATGGCAGACAGAATTCTAGGAATGGGAGATGTAATCTCACTCGTAGAAAGAGCCCAAATGCAGTTTGATGAGGAACAAGCTAAAAAGCTCGAAAAGAAAATCCGTAAAAACACATTTGACTTCAATGACTTCATAAGCCAGATTCAGCAGATTAAGAAAATGGGTAACATGAAGGATTTACTAGGTATGATACCTGGAATGGGTAAAGCGCTTAAAAACGTGGATATAGATGATGATGCATTTAAAGGAATAGAAGCTATCATTCACTCCATGACTAATGATGAGCGTACTCGCCCAGAAATCATAGACTCAAGTAGAAAGAAAAGAATAGCCAGAGGTTCAGGTAATTCTGTAGAAGATGTAAACAAGCTGCTTAAGCAGTTCCAAGAAACCAAAAAAATGATGAAACTCATGTCTAATAAGCAGAATATGAAAGGCCTTATGAAAGGCATGGGTGGAATGAGAAGATAAGTATGGCCATAAGAATAGACGGTAAAGCCACAGCTGCTCAGGTAAGAGCAGAAATTAAAGAACAAGTAGCTGAAAATGTAGCCAAAGGCTTAAAGACTCCTCACCTAGCAGCAGTTCTAGTAGGAAATGATGGAGGAAGTAAATCCTATGTAGGTGGAAAAATGAAAGCCTGTGAAGAGGTAGGCTTTAAAAGTACACTCATAGAAAGAGAGGATTCTATTACTCAAGAAGAGCTCCTTTCTATAGTCAATGACCTTAATGATGATGCAGATATAGATGGCTACATTGTTCAACTTCCTTTACCTAAGCACATAGATGAACAAGTGGTCTTAGAAGCTATATCTCCAGATAAAGACGTAGATGGATTTCACCCTGTGAATATGGGAAAAATGGTAGCAGGACTTGACGGATTTAAACCGGCTACTCCTTTCGGGATTTTAGAACTACTTAAAAGATACGAAATAGAAACCTCTGGTAAGCATTGTGTAGTGATTGGTAGAAGCCACATAGTAGGAACGCCTCTAAGCATAATGCTCAGTCGTAACTCTTATCCAGGAAACTGCACTGTTACTTTAACACACAGCAGAACTAAGAACCTGAAGGAACTCACTCAAATGGCTGATATACTTATAGTAGCCCTTGGTAAACCTGGATTCATAACTGATGATATGGTAACACCTGACACTGTAATCATAGATGTAGGAACTACTAGAGTAGATGATGCCTCAAGAGAGCGTGGTTGGAGACTATGCGGAGACGTAGATTATTCTAACGTAAAGGAAAAAGCCAGTTACATAACACCTGTTCCCGGAGGTGTAGGCCCTATGACTATAGCATCATTAATGGTCAACACACTAAAAGCAGCTTCTGATAAGAAAGCCTAGTTATTTTCTATGGATTGAACACACACGAGACCTACATAAAAAGATGCCTTCAACTGGCTAAAAAAGGATTAGGCTCGGTCTCTCCTAACCCTATGGTAGGAGCAGTTATAGTTCATGAGGGAAAAATTATTGGTGAGGGATTCCATAGAAAATATGGTGAGTCGCACGCAGAGGTTAATGCTGTGAATAGCGTTGCAAATAAAAATCTGCTCAAAGAATCAACCATTTATGTATCATTAGAACCATGTGCTCACTATGGTAAAACTCCACCCTGTGCAGAGCTGATAGTTAAATGTGAAATACCAAGAGTTGTGATTTGCAACGCAGACCCGCACAGCAAAGTAGATGGCAAAGGTGTGCAGATTCTCAAGAGAAACGGAATAACGGTCACATCGGGAGTACTAGAAGATGAAGGAGAATTCGTGAACCGTAGGTTTTTTAAGTCACACAGAGAGAATATGCCTTATGTGATTCTTAAATGCGCTCAAAATGAAAATGGTCTATTAGATAAGTCTAGAGGAACCCAAGAAACTGGTATCAACTGGATAACCACACCAGAAACCAAGGCTATTGTGCACAAATGGAGAGCTGAGGAAGACGCCATTTTAGTAGGAGCTAATACCGTGCTGAATGATTCTCCCAAATTAAACGTGCGTCATACTCATGGAATTAACCCGCTAAGAGTAGTTCTAGACCCTAATAGAAAAATCCCAGAAAATCATGCTTTCTGGAGTGATGAGATTCCCACTTTGTGGTTATGTGATGAGGATAGAAAACTGAATGAACATGTTCAGCTTTATGCATTAACTAAGGATAAGTCCTTTGCGGTGCAATGTTTAGAAATACTTCACCAGCAAAAAATACAGTCGATTATTATAGAAGGAGGCGCTTATACCCTTGCGCAGTTTATCGAAGAAAAACTCTGGAATGAGGCTAGGGTACTGCACGGAAAAAACGGCTGGACATCTGGACTTAAAGCACCTAAAATAGAAGGAAAAATCAGAGAAGAAAGAACTTTAGGAAAAGACGCACTTACTTTAATAGAAAAGCTATGATTTACCTGATACTGAGCTTACTATCAAGCAGCGCCATATTTGTACTCTTTAAGTTGTTCTCTCGTTTTAAGGTAAATACTTTCCAAGCTATAGTGCTGAATTACTTTACGGCTATGACTTTAGGTATCACACTCACATGGTCAGAACTCTCTGCTGGAGAAATCACATATTCACCACTCATTAGAAATGGAGCGTTATTAGGCTTTTTATTCATAGGACTGTTCTATCTCATGGCCAAAATTTCACAAGATATGGGAGCTGGCATAAGCAGCGTGGCCACTAAGCTTTCTTTAGTGATTCCTGCTATCTTTTTTATGCTCTGGGACTCTTCAGATGTGTTCAGCTGGTGGAAAATAGCAGCACTTATAATCTCCATACCAGGAATTTATCTTACGGTTTATAAACCTGGCAAGGCAAACTTCGCTCTTCTCCTACCGCTTATATTATTTCTGGGTTCAGGATTTCTTGACATCGTATTAGCCTATACAGACCAGAATTACAGTAACTCGAACACAGATAAAGTCCTACTTACGTTTTTACCTTTTACTGTGGCGGGAACAGTTGGGTTTTTCATACTTAGTTTCATTAAAAAAGACCTTAAGTTTTCAATAAATACTATCCTAGGAGGCATTGTACTAGGACTTATCAATTTTGCCTCAATTTTTTATTTGCTCAAGACCTTTGAAGCCATGGCTATGGACAAGAGCCAAATTATTCCTATCAATAATCTTGGAATCGTGATTTTAAGTGCTTTAACTGGCCTCATCTTTTTAAACGAAAAACTATCTTTCTAGAATAGATTAGGTTTACTTATTTCGCTAACAGCCATTGCACTGCTATTCATAGACAGCCTTTAACAAATGTTATGTCAATGTTAAGAAATCGGATGGTTTTTCGTATCTTTATGGCTTAACCAAAAGAACCATCCATTTATGTCATTTAGAATCCCTTTGCTGATCACAGCATTATTCGTCACCCACACCCTAAATTCTCAAGTTTCTAAGGGTGGCGAACCTATCACTTGGAAGTCAGATAAAATTCAGGTTGAAAACAGACAAACCATTTCTATGCCTTCATTCGACATAGAAAAAATGAAAGATGAAGATAGAGTAAACAATGAGACAAAAGATGTTCCTTATCGCTTTGGAAAAAACTTTGACGTGAATATTTCAATGTCAGAAGGAACATGTTTAGAACTTCCTAATGGCGATAGATTATGGAGTTTAGAGGTTGAATCTACTGGAGCTTATTCATTGAACTTTATACTAAGCGATTTCTACCTTCCAAAAGGAGCTGAACTTTTCTTTTACTCAGCAGATAGAGACTACAAAATCGGAGCATTCACATTCGAGAATAACAATGATGACTATTCCCTACCTACTTATCCTCTTCCTGGAGAAAAAGTAATCATAGAATACTATGAGCCAGCGGAGGTTAAAGGAGAAGGTAATTTTTACATCTCTAGAATCACTCATGGATATCGAGACTTAGAGAAAATAGCTCAAGACATTGGTGATTCAGGTTCATGCAATAACAATGTAATTTGTGCAGTAGGTGATGACTGGAGAGATGAGATAAACGCTGTAGCCATGATTGTGGTCGGTTCTAATGGAATCTGCTCAGGAGCATTAGTAAACAACACAGCTAATGATGGTCATCCTTATTTCTTGACGGCAGACCACTGTACCGGAGGAGGTGTAACTAACTGGGTATTCAGATTCAATTGGCAGAGTCCTACTTGTGGAGATGATAATCCACCTCAGAGTTCAGTTAACTTTCAGACTGTTTCTGGTTCTCAGATGCTTGCTCAGGGAAATTCTGCTGACTATGCTCTCTTAGAAATAAATAATGGAAATCCTATTCCCCTTGCATACAATCCTTACTATGCTGGATGGGATGCTACTGGAGTAGCTCCTACATCTAGTGTTGGTATCCACCACCCAGCAGGAGATTTGAAAAAAATATCTTTTGACAACGATCCAGCGGGTACAGCTCCGTATGGAGGTGCCACTACTTGGAGAGTATTCGATTGGGAAGATGGAACTACTGAAGGAGGTTCTTCAGGTTCTCCCCTATTCGACCAGAATCATAGAATCATAGGACAACTTTATGGAGGTCAAGCCTCTTGTAGTTTTAACGTAAATGACTATTACGGGAAATTTGACGTAACCTATCCTAATGTATGTAACTGGCTAGCACCAGGATGTAATACTCAAGTTTTAGATGGATACGATCCTAACACTCCATCCTCTGCTCTAGACCTAGAAGTTCAGAGCATATCAGGTGCAGAAGGAGTTTACTGTGGAGATTTCATTAACCCTATCGTTACCGCAAGGAATAATGGTTCAAATACTGTGACTAGTTTTACTTTAAGTTATAACTACGACAGCGAACCAATTCAAACTATTAACTGGACGGGAAGCTTGACTTCTGGAAGTTCTGTAGATATAGCTATTGGTTTAATTTCAAATATCCCAGGAGGAAATCACACTTTTACAGCTACCACACTAAACCCTAATGGTTCCGCTGACGAGAATACTTCTAATGATTCAGAATCTTCATCTTTCAGCACAGAGACTGCTGGTAGCACTGTCACATTTGAATTGCTTACAGATAATTATCCTGCTGAAACAACATGGGAAATAATCAACCAAAGTGATAATAGTGTCGTGGCGAGTGGAGGACCTTACAGTCAAACACAAACCACTTTTACAGAGAATATCTGTTTAGCTAATGGATGCTATGAGCTTATTGTATATGATGCATTCGGAGATGGTTTACAGTACCAAGGAGTTGTTGGTAATTATACCTTAACTAATTCAGCTAATGAAGTTCTAGCTCAAATGGTGACTGGAGGGAATTTTGGTTCTCAAGCGAATCATCCCTTTTGCGTAGCAGACACACCTGTAGAAGCATCATTCATCTCTTCTACTCAAATGGCGTGCATAAATACACCAATAGATTTTAGTGATACTAGTATTGGTGGGCCTATTACATGGAACTGGTCATTCCCGGGAGGAACACCATCTTCCTCCACTGATCAGAATCCAACCGTAGAATATGCTACTAATGGAACATACAACGTTACGCTACAGGTGAGCAATGGCTCCACCTCAGACACCGAAATCCTAAACGGTTATATAACCATAAGTACTACTACTTTTTACTTTGACAGTGATAGTGACGGGTATGGAGATGATAATTTTTCAACTGAGGCATGCACTGCACCGAATAATTTTGTAGCAGTAGCAGGAGATTGTGCTCCATTTGATAATACTGTTTATCCTGGAGCTCCTGAAATATGCGATGGGAAAGACAATAACTGCGATGGAGAAACTGACGAAGGTTTCACCTTAACTACATATTATGAGGACATTGATAACGATGGTTATGGATCTGCTAACAGTATCTCATCCTGTGCACCGTCTGGACTTTTTACAGCCCTAGTGCCTGGTGACTGTGATGACAATAATGAAAATATCAACCCTGATTCTGAAGAAATATGTAATAATGGAGAAGATGACGATTGTGACGGGGAAACCGATGAAGACTTTATTACGTATTACATGGATTTGGACTCGGATGGCTTTGGAGATCCTGATACTCAAGTCATGACTTGCGAACCCTCTTCTAACATGGTACTCGATAATACTGATTGTGATGACACTAACCAAAATATTTACCCAGGTGCTCCTGGAACATTCCAAGGGCTAGACAATAACTGTGACGGTGATGTATCAGGAGACGAGCTAACTATAGACCCCTGCCCAGGAGATTTCAACTCTGATAACTCGGTTACAATAGATGATCTAATTATGCTACTCGAAGCTTACGGATGTGATACAGGACTATGTCCTATTGACCTAAACAATGATGGATATACTAACACACTTGATATAGGAGCGTTTTTAGGACACTTCGGTACATCATGTGATTAAAATATTATAAATAAAAAGATGAAGAACCTAATAACCTTAACCATTTTAACCATACTGGCAGTACATGGATACTCTCAGGAATTCTTTCAGGACATCAGCAAACAACGTGTGAAAGACAATTCACATATAGTTCCAGCTGACTATAGAACTATACAAATAAATTACGACCAACTAAATGAGATTTTAAGTCAAGCTCCTAAAGAGGCGACTATCGCAGCTAAAAATTCTTCTTCTATCATCAGTATTCCGATGGCTGATGGCAAAAATCAAAGATTCTCGATTGTTGAATTTGATATGATGGAAAAAGAGCTTCAAGACAAATATCCTGACATTAAAACCTATCATGGTCAAGGAATAGATGATCCCACAGCAGTGATCTATTTTGATGTTACTTATCAGGGTTTTCATGCCATGATAATGGGCAAGTACGGCACAACATATATCGATCCATTTTACCTCGGTGAAAAAGAAATTTGTATTAGCTATACTAAAGACGATTTCTATGCTACTAACTCAAAAACATTTGATGAAATAGGAGTATTGACTCCTAATCAAGATGATTTAGGAAAACAAGTAAAAGTTCAAAAATCTAAGCAAGAAGCCATCAAGGATAAAATGCAAGTTAAGTCACAAACTCCTACAGGATCTCAATTACGATCATACAGATTAGCAATAGCAGCTACTGGTGAATACACAGTGTTTCATGGAGGAACTGTAGCTGCTGGTTTATCTGCCATTGTAACCTCTATGGTAAGGGTTAACGGTGTTTACGAAACTGAAGTTGACATAAGAATGGTGTTAGTAGGAAACAATGATTTAGTTGTTTACACAAATGGTGGTACCGACCCTTATAATAACGGAAATGGAGGTGCCATGCTTGGCGAAAATCAGGCAAATTTAGATGCGGTAATCGGTACCGCTAATTATGACGTGGGACACGTTTACTCCACAGGAGGTGGAGGTATTGCAAGCTTGCAATCCCCATGTACTTCTAATAGAAAAGCACAAGGGGTTACTGGACAGCCAACACCTATAGGAGATCCATTTGATATCGATTATGTATGCCATGAATTCGGCCACCAATGGGGTGGAAACCACACCCAAAATAACACATGCCAGCGGTCTACGAATGCAGCGTTTGAACCAGGTAGTGCTTCTACAATAATGGGATATGCTGGGATATGTCCTGTAAACCTTCAGTCAAATAGTGATGCTTATTTCCATAACCATAGTTTTAATGAGATCATTTCCTATTCTCAAAGTGGATTTGGAAATACGTGTGCGACAATTACTAACACTGGAAATGGTGTTCCTACAGTAAATGCTAATAATGGTCAATCGGGAGTAACTATTCCGGTTTCTACTCCATTCGAATTAACTGCCACCGGAAATGATCCAGATGGTGACCCCTTAACATATAATTGGGAACAATATGACTTAGGACCCTCAACAGGAAGTACTGCACAGTTTAATAATCCTACTGGTAACCAACCCATTTTTAGAAGTTGGACTGCTACCTCCTCTCCTACCAGAGTATTCCCTAGATTACAAGATTTAGTAAACAATACAACTGTCGTAGGTGAACTACTCCCTACAAACACAAGAGGACTAACATTTAGATGTACAGTAAGAGATAACAGAACCGGTGGTGGTGGTGTTAATGATAGCCAGATGTCTATAAATGTATCAGACGTGGGAGGACCGTTTATAGTTCAGGGACCTAATGGTGGAGAAACTTTGACTGGTAACACTTCTGTAACTGTTACTTGGGATGTAGCTAATACTACAGCCAGCCCAATAAACTGTAATCTAGTAGACATCTTCCTTTCTACAGATGGAGGGTTTACTTATCCTACTACCATTTTAGTAGGAACACCTAATGATGGGTCTCAAACCATTAATTTACCAAACATACCTACTTCACAAGCTAGAATAAAAGTAAAAGGAAACGGTAATGTATTTTTTGACATTTCCAATGGGAACTTCACCATTGAGAACGGTATAGCTGGCCCTGGATGTGATGATCCTACTGCATGTAACTTTGACCCATTAGCTACTTCTAATAACGGTACTTGTACTTATCCAGGATGTACTACCTCTAGCGCATGTAATTATGACCCAACTGCAGGATGTGATGATGGTTCTTGTGTCACAGGTGGATGCACAGATCCTACTGCATGTAACTTTGATGCTGCTGCTTCATGTGATAATGGAAATTGTATTTTCGGAGCACCCAATGATGTTTGTGCTAATGCTATTCCACTTAGCATAGGAGTGAATACTATTGACAATACTAACACCTGCTTAAACGGAGGATATTCTATTCCAGGAGGAAACTGTAACGGAACTAATGCATGGTGTAATACCGGCCTAGAAAACGATGTATTCTACTCATTTACAACACCGAATGGACCTACAGTCATAACTTTAGAAACTTCTTTTGACGGCACAGGTACTTTAACTGATACCCAAATGGCCGTATTTGAAGGATGTACAGGACCACTTGTAGGGGCTAATGATGATGGAGGAGCAGATTTATATATGTCTAGACTTGAATTTGACTGTACAGATTTAACTCCAAATACCACATATTATGTACTTATAGATGGATGGAATGGTGATGAGGGAACGGCTAACCTAACAATGACTTTCGATGGAAGTACATGTGGCACACCTGGATGTACAGATCCTACAGCTTGTAATTTTGACAACGGAGCTACATCTGATGATGGTTCGTGTCTACAGTTAGATTGTGCTGGAGTATGCGGAGGTTCTGCCACTACAGATAATTGTGGTGTTTGTAATGGTGATAACAACACTTGTACTGGTTGTACTGATAACTCAGCATGTAATTATGATGCTTCAGCTACCATTGACGATGGCTCATGTCTACAACTAGATGAATGTGGTGTTTGTGGTGGAAGTAGCACCGCAGGATGTACTGACCCAGGCGCATGTAACTATGACGCTTCTGCTGACTGTTCAGACGGTTCTTGTGAATTTATATCTTGTTCTGGATGTACAGATGTTAACGCATGTAACTATGATTCTTCCGCTACTATAGACAATGGAAGCTGTGTATCACCTACTACATATTATTTTGATAGTGATAGTGATGGATATGGAAATCCAGAAATTTCTATAGATTCCTGTACACCCCCTAATAATTTTGTCACGAACTCAGATGACTGTGATGACACTAATCAAATGATTAATCCAGACGCGACAGAAATATGTGATGGAGTTGACAACAATTGTGATGGTAGTGTAGATGAAAATATAGCCACTACAACTTACTATGAAGATTTAGACGGAGATGGATTCGGGAGTGCTAATAGCATAGAAAGCTGTTTACCAGTGGGGGATTTTGATGTCACGGTCACTGGTGACTGTGATGACTCTAATGCTAATATCTATCCAGGTTCTGCTGAGATATGCGGTAATGGAATGGATGATAACTGTAATGGTAGTACAGACGAAAATCAAACTACATATTACGTAGATAACGATTTAGATGGATTTGGAGACCCGAATAATTCTATTCAGGCTTGTGGAGAATCTGCAGGTATAGTTTCAGATAATACAGACTGTGATGATTCTAATGGAAACATTTATCCAGGAGCTCCTGGAACGGCTGAGGATTTAGATAACAATTGTGATGGACAAATCACAGGTGACGAAATAGCACCATGTTTAGCTGATTTCAATTTAGATGGTTTTATAACTATCGATGATTTATTGTTCATATTAGGTGATTTTGGATGTACTGAAAATTGCACCGCAGATATAACCAATGACGGAGCAGTAAATGTCTCTGATGTTAGTTTATTCTTAGGGTTATTTGGTACCGCTTGTGATTAATAAGATTTATGAATAAAAAAAAATATATAGCCCTTGTTCTAAGTATAATATTTAGTTCAGGGGCTTTATTTTCTCAAGAACCTAGATGGAATGATCTCCTACTAAAGAAAGAGATAAAATTTGAAGTCATTAAACAGAGATTTAATGATGAATGAAAAAGGCCAAGGATGGAAACAATTTAAGAGATGGGAAAACTTTTGGGAAAACCGATTATTACCAGATGGAAACTTCCCCTCTTTTAAGTCGGCTTTAAACGAATATGAAGCTTTTTTGTCTAACAATTCTTCATCATCAAACGGAAACTGGTTACCATTAGGCCCCTTTGATCATATAACGACCAGTAGCTGGAGTTCCGGAACAGGAAGAATTAATGTAGTGGTAGAAGATCCTAATGATCCTCAAACCATTTATGCCGGAGCGCCTGCAGGAGGAATTTGGAAATCTTCAGACTCTGGAGCCTCATGGACACCGCTTAGTGATTACCTATCTGTAATCGGTATTTCGGGAATAGCCGTTAACCCAGATAATTCTAATGAGATTTACGTAACTACTGGTGATTCTGATGGTGGAAACACCTACAGTATAGGAGTTTGGAAGTCTATAGATGGTGGGAGCTCATGGTTTCAACCAGCTCCAGACTTTGGACAGGGAAATAAAATTCTAATAGATCCTAGTAATAGCTCAACTCTTTATGTAGACGCTAATTCAGGAATATGGAAAACCACAAATAGTGGTAACAGATGGAATCAAATCATAACCGGAAAAATCAGAGACATAGCTCTTAAACCTGGAGATTCAGAAACAGTATATGCTGTTACAGGAGAAAACTGTTATTATTCTACAGATGGAGGTGCCTCTTTTTTAACCTCTACAGGTCTTCCAGGTGGAACTAATCGCTTATGCTTAGGGGTTTCTCCAGCTTCTTCTTCTTTAGTTTACATATTATCTGCCGGTAGTTCATGGGAATATGAAGGAGTATATAGATCGGTAGACTCAGGAATTAGTTTTACTACGCAGAACACAACAGCTAATTTATTCAATGGTTCGAATCAAGCTTGGTATGACATGGCATTGACCGTTTCAGATGCTAACCCAAATCTACTAGTAATGGGGGTTTTAAACTGTTGGAGAAGTTTTGATGGAGGCCTTACTTGGTCACAATTAAATAGCTGGAGTAATCCAAATGATCCTGCATATACTCACGCAGATATTCATTATCTAAATTTCTTTAACGGAAATCTATACTGCGGAAGTGATGGAGGAGTCTATAAATCTTCAAATAGCGGAACTACTTTTACAGATCTCTCAGACGGACTTCAAATAGGACAATATTACACAATAGCCGGATCTTCTGATCATCCAAACACTTTGGCTGGAGGACTACAAGATAATGGAGGTTATGCCTACACGAATGGAACATGGAAATGCTACTATGGGGCTGACGGTATGGGGTCTGCTATTAACCCTAATAATCCTAACGAAATTTGGGGAATGATTCAGAACGGTGGCCTTTATTATACTTCTAATGGAGGATTTAATCTTAATAGTGTAGGAAGCCCTGAAGGTGGAAGATGGGTTACACCTATGGTCTATGATGAAATTAACTCTAGAATAATAGCAGGTTATAATGATATTTACTCATATCAAATAGGAACTGGCTGGACCCAAATAAGCACATTTAATTTTCCTGGTTTACTCAGCATTGTGGAAGTCTATGAAGACAATTCAGATATTATTTATGCTTCTACAGGAGGAAACTTATACAAGAGCACTGACGGTGGCACAAATTTTAGCTCTATTTCCATCCCATTTGGAAATGCTATTACATCAGTAGAGATTAATCCACAGGATCACACTGAAATATGGATAACTAGAGCTGGATGGAATAATGGAAGTAAAATTTTTCACAGTACTAATAGTGGAGGTTCATGGACAAACATTTCCTTCAATCTACCAAACATACCTACCAATATAGTTAAATATGACGCTTTAAATGAAGGGCTCTACCTCGGTATGGATATAGGTGTTTACTATTATGATGAGTTAATAGGAAGCTGGATTCCGTATAATCAAAACCTACCTAACGTCATAGTCAATGACATAGAGATTAACGAGAGTGCTGGACTAGTAAGAGTGGGCACATACGGAAGAGGCGTTTGGGAATCTTCTGTTTATAATGCGGTGCAATACGATTATGACCTCATGATTCTAAATCTTGAGAACCCAAATGGTAACTACTGTTCATCAGAAACTCCTATTTCGCTCACGGTAAGAAATGTAGGTACAAACCCTATTTCTACTTTTCAAATAGAACATAGTATAGATGGAGGAACACCTGAAATATATACTTGGAACGGAA
>CAZTVP010000010.1:0-15285 GCA_964616995.1 uncultured Comamonadaceae bacterium | reverse complement strand
ATTTATAGAAGAGGGAAAATCAACTGTGGCTAATCCAGCGTTTATCGCTTGGACTACCACACCATGGACACTGCCTTCTAACACAGCGCTGGCTGTGGGGCCCAAGGTGGATTACCTCATAGTCAATTCAGAAAATAAGTATACTGGCTCGCCTATCACTGTAGTGGTAGCAGAGGCACTGTTAAACAAGCATTTTCCAGTTAAAAAAGACGTGGAGTTTGAAGTAATAGGGCGGTGCAAAGGGTCTGACCTAGTAGGCATAAAATACCACCAGCTGCTTGACTATTGCCTTCCGATGGATTCTCCCGAAGAGGCTTTTAGAGTAATAGCGGGAGACTTTGTAACTACAGAAGATGGAACGGGAATAGTGCACATAGCACCTACCTTTGGGCAGGATGATGCTATGGTAGCTAAGGAAGCAGGAGTTCCTCCTATGCTCGTAGAAGACGCACACGGAAATGCTGTTCCGCTGGTAGATTTACAAGGAAAATTCGTAGCCCAAATGGGAGACATGGCTGGCAAATACGTGAAGAATGAATACTATGATGAAGCAGACAGACCTGAGCGTTCAGCAGATGTAGAAATCTCCATCAAACTGAAAGAACAAGACAAAGCATTTCATGTAGAAAAATACGTGCACAGTTACCCACACTGCTGGAGAACTGATAAACCTGTGCTTTACTATCCACTAGATTCTTGGTTCATTAAAGTCACTGAAGCTAAAGACAGAATGGTGGAGCTGAATAATACCATCAACTGGAAACCAGCTTCTACAGGAACTGGAAGGTTCGGTAACTGGCTGAGCAATGCCAACGACTGGAACCTCTCGCGCTCACGTTTCTGGGGAATTCCTATTCCTATCTGGAGAACAGAAGAAGGAGATGAAGAACTCTGTATAGGTTCTGCTGAGCAGCTAAAAGCTGAATGCGAGAAAGCCGTAGCAGCAGGATTAATGGATACCAATCCACTGGCAGATTTCCAGCCGGGAGATATGTCCAAAGAGAACTACGAAACCTTTGACCTGCATAAGAATTATGTAGATGCCATCACTCTGGTTTCTTCTACAGGAAAGCCCATGAAAAGAGAATCCGACCTTATAGATGTGTGGTTTGATTCTGGTTCTATGCCTTATGCGCAGTGGCATTATCCGTTTGAGAACAAAGACCTTATAGAAGAAAACAAAGCCTATCCTGCAGATTTCATAGCAGAAGGAGTTGACCAAACTAGAGGCTGGTTCTACACGCTTCACGCCATAGGAACTATGGTGTTTGACTCTGTGGCGTACAAGTCTGTCATTTCTAATGGACTTGTCCTAGATAAGAATGGCCAAAAGATGAGTAAGCGTCTGGGCAATGCAGTTGACCCATTCAGCACACTAAAAAAGTACGGCCCAGATGCTACCAGATGGTACATGATTACCAATGCGCAGCCATGGGATAACCTGAAGTTTGATGAAGAGGGAATCACAGAGGTACAGCGAAAGTTATTCGGTACGCTTTACAATACGTATTCTTTCTTTGGGCTATATGCCAACATAGATAATTTTACGTATGCGGAGGACGATGTTCCCTTTGCGCAGCGCCCAGAAATAGACCGGTGGATTCTTTCTAAACTGAATTCACTCATTAAGGTGGTGGACAAAGCTTACTCTGAGTATGAACCTACGCAGGCAGGAAGATTGATTTATAGTTTCACTACAGACCAGCTTAGTAACTGGTACGTGAGACTGTGTAGAAGACGTTTCTGGAAGGGTGATTACACGCAGGATAAAATCAGTGCGTACCAGACGCTTTATAAATGCTTGGAAGCGCTTAGCATTATGATGAGCCCTATAGCTCCGTTTTTCTCAGATAGACTTTTCCAGGATCTAGATGCGGTTACTGGGCGGTGCAAAGCTTCGACTCCGCTCAGCTCAGGAACTGAAAGCGTTCACCTAGCTAATTTCCCTACTGCTAACGAGGCTGAAATAGACCAAGACCTAGAGGCCAGAATGGAAATAGCTCAGAAAGTTTCTTCTATGGTGTTAAGCCTCAGAGCTAAAGAGAAAATCAAGGTGCGTCAGCCGCTTCAGAAAATTATGGTTCCTGTGCTGGATGAAACCTTCGGGAAGCAGATAAAAGCGGTAGAAAATCTGATTCTATCTGAAGTGAATATCAAGGAAATCCAATACTTGGATGAAAATGATAACACACTGGTAAAAAGAATTAAGCCAAATTTTAAAACCTTAGGGCCGAAATTCGGTAAACAAATGAAAGCCATAGCTGCTGCAGTGAATCAAATGTCCGCAGATAATATTGCAACGCTAGAAAAAAACCAGTCTATGGAACTGGACTTAGGAGAGGAGAAAGTGACTATTTCTATGGAAGACGTAGAAATAAGCACAGACGATATACCAGGATGGTTACTAGCTACTGAAGGTGGAATTACTGTGGCGCTAGACATCACCATTACTGATGAACTCAGAGGTGAAGGTGTGGCAAGGGAATTGGTAAACAGAATCCAAAACATGAGGAAAGACTCAGGTTTTGAGGTTACAGATAGAATTGAAATAAAAATTAAAAATACACCAGCTATAGGCAGTGCCGTAGATGCAAACAAAAATTATATTTGCGCTGAGGTGCTGGCAGACTCACTGGAGCTAGTAGAATCCACATCTAACGGTGTGGCGGTGGAGATAGACGCAGAAACGAGTACCGAGATAGCTATAAATAGAATATAACATGGCACAAGCACGCTATTCAGACGCGGACTTAAAAGAGTTCGAGACGTTAATAAAAGAGAAATTAGAAGTAGCCAAAGAAGATTTGGACCAGCTCTCACGTTCATTGTCTAACATAGATAATAACAATACAAACGACACTTCTCCTACATTTAAAATGATGGAAGATGGGTCTGAAACCATGAGCAAAGAGGAGACAGCACAGCTAGCCGCTAGACAGGAGAAATTCATTATGAGTTTAGAAAACGCTCTGCTCAGAATTAAGAACAAGACGTATGGCGTGTGCAGAGTTACAGGAAAACTCATTCAGAAAGAGCGCCTTAAATTAGTTCCTCATGCCACGTTAAGCATAGAGGCTAAGCGTATGCAGTAATCTCCAGAATCTTAAAAACACCCTAAGCCATTAACTCAAGAGCCATTAGAGCCATATTTGTTACACTGCTAATCTTGGTCATAGACCAGGCATCTAAGCTGTGGGTTAAACTTACCATGGAATATGGTGAAGGAATTAAGGTGTTTGGCGATTCAGATTTCCTAGTCATTCGTTTTATAGAAAACCCTGGAATGGCCTTTGGATATGAGTTTGGCGGAATAGCAGGGAAATTAGCACTCAGCATTTTTAGGCTGGTAGCATCTGCTGCTATCATAGTAGCACTCTTTAAGTTGGTGAAAACCAAAGCTCCTAAAGGACTCATCACTTGCGTAGCTATGATTTTGGCTGGAGCTGTGGGAAATATCCTTGACAGTATGTTCTTCGGGCTTATGTTCGATAAAGGACTAGTAGATGGTGTAGGTTATGCGGGACTGGCAAGCTTTACCGCCTTTGGAGAAGGATACGCTAGTTTTCTCCAAGGAAATGTAGTGGACATGTTCTCATTTAGCATTTTTCCTCCCATATTTAATGTAGCCGACTCAGCCATTAGCGTGGGAGTCATTTGGATTATCTTATTCCAAAAGCGCTACTTCCCGAAGGAAGAAAAGAAACCAGAAGAAGTAGTAGAAACGCTAGACTCTGAACAGAATAAGTCTGTGGAGGTTCCTACGGAGTAGAAAAGAACTCTTTTTTTAAAAGCAAAACCTCTAAACGACTGATTTGGTCTAGAGGTCTTTTTTATACGCAGCAGGTATTATCTTACTAAAACTTTCCGCTGTTCACATCGTTTTCTGGAACTGGTTCTACGTTATCCCAGTGCTCTACTACTTTACCGTTCTCTAGTCTGAAAATATCTACTTGGGCGTAATCTTGATTCATCTTTCCATCATTCCAGTTGGCTTCGCAAAGTGTAGCTACAAAATTCCCTTGGCCTATTAGTTTATGTATCTTTTTATACACCAATGGTGGATTTGGCTGGTTAGCCAGTTTCATGAAATTCTCTAATCCATCTTCCACATCCTTATTATGCTGAATGTACTGCTCTGAAGAAATAAATTCTGGCAATCTAGAGGGATCTCCTCCTTTCATTAAAACTTGTTCAATGAGATTTCTTACTACCGTTTTATTTTCCTCAGTCTTGTCTAAATCAGTTATTTCTGTGGGACCATCTACAGAAGTATGACCAGAAGGTGTAGAGTCTGAATATTCGGCAATTACATCCCAGTGTTCTATGATTTTATCGTTCTCATCTGTATCAAAAAAGTCAGTGGTTACCCATTTGTATTCCCCATCATTCAAGCTTTGGAAAGCTTGAATAAACACGTATTGGCCATCTACGAAGCTTCTCACCACCTCAATGTGTCTCTTAGGGTTTCTTTCTATGAAAGGTTCGAAGAATTCAACAAATCCTTCTATTCCATCTCTCACTCCTGTGCTGTGTTGAGTGTATCTGTCTCCTGTATATTTAGTTACAGCTTCTCTAGCTTTACCATCTCTAATACCTTCCATGTAAAGGTTCTTAGCGTTTTCTAGTTTTTTACTCATATCGTTCAATTTAAATGTTTTCAAATAAATGAGAACTGCCGCACCTTAAGTCAGACACAAGCAGTTCTCTCAATCAAATAGCTATTTACTAAAACTTACCATTTGCGTTTTTCCATTCTTCCTTAGCTGGAATAGGAGCTATCACATCCCAGTGCTCTACTATTAGCCCATCTTCTATTCTGAATAAATCATAGTAAGCAGTGTGCTCTCCTTTTCCAAATTTTCCTTCAGAAACGGCTAGTACGAAGTTTCCTTCTCCTAAAATCATATGAACCTTTTCATACTCCATAACTAAACCATTTTCTGCAAAGTACTTCATAGCCGCACCGAATCCATCTAATCCATCAGCCACAGCTGGGTTATGTTGCAGATATTTCTGAGAATTTATGTAGTCTGTGATTTTCTCGTTTTCATGCTTGAATAAAAGGTCGTCTATAAAGTTCTCAACTAGCTTTTTATTTGTGGCTGTTTTTTCCTTGTCAGTAATATCTACTGCACCGTCTATTTGAGTTCTTCCACTTGCGTTAGGTTGTTGGACTTCTATCAGGTTATCCCAGTGTTCTACTATTAAACCATCCTCAAATTTGAAGATATCAAAGCCTATTTTAGGCCCGAAAAAGTCATATTCGGTATGGGTAAATACATAATCTCCATCTTCAAATGCTCTGATAACATTTGCTTTAAATCCCTGAGGTGGAGCATGCTGCATTACCTCACCAAATCCTGCTAGTCCATCTCCTACACTTAGGTTATGCTGAATGTACTTGTCAGGGTTGATGTAAGAAATAGGTGTTTGGTCTCCAGTGTTAAAACTGTTTAGTAGTGCTACTACTTTTTCTTTATTAGTTAATTCCATATTTAAAAATTTATATCGTCCTAATTGAATTGATTCTTGTTTCATGTCAGCCATAAATGCCTTAGCTGTTGGGTGATTCATAAATCCGTCTAAAGACGCATCAGAATCTTGTTTGTTCGTCCAGTAAATGGCCACAGCTTGTTTTCCTTCTTCGTTAATTCCCGTTAGTCTCTGTAGGAATCCAGATCTTTTTCCTGTGTAGTCTGTTTCTACTTGTAGATTGGTTTTTTGGAATTTCTCTAAGTCAGTTCCTTCTTTAAGGTCGAAAGACATAAACTCTACGAATGAACTTTTATCTGCTGCGAATTTTTTATCCATTCCGAACCTAGTCATGGCCATGCTCTTGGCATCTATCATGGAAGCATAATCTGCCACGCTTGGGTCTGACATGAACTTTTTCATAGAAGCGTCAGCGTCACTTGCCTTTTCCCAGAACACTATAACTAGGTATTCTCCCTTTTCATTTATCCCACTCTGGCGAGTGATGAATCCTGGTTGTTTACTGGTAAAGTTTTCTTCTACTTGAGCATCTTTTTGAGCGAAAGTTTGTGCATTTACATCTGCATTTGTTTTGAAAGTGGTTACTTCCATAATGGATTTTGCAGCATTCATGGCATTTGAGTTTTTAGGTGTATTTCCAGCATCTGCACATGAAATAAATGTGAGTGAAAGCGCTAGAAATAGAATAGATGAAACGGTTTTCATTTTTTTGATTTGTTATTATTTATTGCACCGCAAAAGTGCTTAGACATCTAAAAGAAAGAGGTGGTAAAAGATTACCTTCTACTGTCAAAATTGGAAAATCTATAGCTGCGCAAAACAAAAAATCACAAATAATAGACAGACTTGTCTGTTTTTGAAAATTTGAATTATATTTGCATCATGAAACATTCCTTAGTCAGACAAACCATAGTAGAAACAGCCTCTCAGCTGTTTTATGCTAATGGCTATAATCTGACTGGAATTAATGAAATTATAAAAGAAGCGGGCGTTGCAAAGGCTACGTTATACAATCATTTTAAGTCTAAGGATGATATCTGTTTAGCTTATCTGCAGCATAAGCACACGGCATTCATGGAGAGTATAAATTCTTTTCTAAAAGACCGAAAGGGAAAAGACAAGGTGCTGGGAATCTTCGATTTTTTAGAGCAGTTTTTTCTAGATAAAGATTTTAATGGCTGCTGGTGTATTAACACAGTAAGTGAATTGCCAAAGGGAGAAGAGCGCGTTCGTTCTGAGATACAAACGCAGAAAAAAGAGTTCATCTCTTGGTTAGAATCATTGCTTGGTGATTCTGGTTACGCGTCCGAAAGTGAGATTCTAGCTAATCGTGTGTATTTGCTTTATGAAGGCGCTGTAGCTGAGAGTCATTTGCACCAAGAACCATGGCCGATTAAGGAAGCAAAATCTATTTGCAGCGCTATACTGAATTAAAATTTTTTTAAATAATAAAAGACAGACTTGTCTGTCTAATAAATAAAATAACATGTCAAATTTCAATAACAAAACAGCGCTAATTATAGGCGGAACTAGCGGCATAGGTCATGCCACAGCATTACAATTATTAGAAGGTGGAGCTACGGTTCACATCGTAGGAAGAAACACAGCTAAAGTGCCAGATGCACCAGGATTGGTAAAACACACTGTAAATATCTCTGACCAGAATCAGGTTCAGCAGCTTACTGATGCCATAAATCAGCTAGAGAACTTGGATTACTTGGTTAATGCTTCTGGAATCTTCGGGCCTAAGCCATTTTTAGATCATACTGTAGAAGATTACAATTCGTACTTAGATCTGAACAGAGGATTTTTCTTCATTACACAAAGTGCAGCCAAAAAGATGAAAGAAACCAATGGTGGTTCTATCGTAAATGTAGGTTCTATGTGGGCTAAGCAAGCGGTAAAAGCTACTCCATCTTCAGCTTACTCTATGCAGAAAGCAGGATTACATTCACTCACACAGCATTTGGCTATGGAACTGGCTGATGATAAGATTAGAGTAAACGCGGTTTCTCCTGCGGTAGTGGCTACTCCTGTTTACCATGGAGTGTTTGGAGGAAAAGAAGAAGCAGAAAAAGCGCTTGTAGGGTTTAACGGTTTTCACCCAATAGGCAGAAACGGTACTCCTAATGACATCGCTAACAGCATTACATTTCTATTATCAGATAAGGCAGACTGGGTAACTGGTGCCATTTGGGATACTGATGGAGGAGTAATAGCCGGAAGAAATTAAAAAGATAGAACGTTTATTTTAGCTCACCTGTAATCAAGAATCAGGTGAGCTTTTTTGTTATTTAATAATATGAAGTGTGTCATAATAGGAGCAGGGTTATCTGGATTAACAGCAGGTTATGAACTGCTTAAAAAAGGAATTACTGATTTCATCATTCTAGAAGCCAGGGATAGAACTGGCGGAAGAATCATCTCTAAAAATGGAACAGACCATGGTGCTACATGGTTTCAGAATTACCATGAACACTTGAACCAACTTTTAGAAGAATTAGAACTGGATTATTTTCATCAGTATAGAGAGGGGAATAGTCTTTTGATTTACAATTCTATGGCAGCTCCACATTTATTTCAACAGAATCCAGATGAACCTGCAGCCCGCAGAATTGGTGGTGGCACTGAAGCGTTAATTAAATCTTTGGAAAGTAAACTAGTGGAAAAGATTCAACTAGCTGAACCAGTGGAAGCCATGCAAGAAGATGGAAATACAATTCGTGTTATCACCTCAAATGCTTCATATGAAGCTGAGCAAGTGATAGTAACCATTCCACCACAGTTGGCTTCTGAAATGAATTTTAGTCCTGAATTGCATAAGAACGAACTGGATACTATGAGAAACACTCATACTTGGATGAGTAATTCTATCAAAGTAAGTCTTACGTTTTCAAGGCCTTTTTGGAAAGAAAAAGGATTCTCAGGCACTGTCATTAGTCAAATAAGTCCTGTAGTTGAACTCTATGACCACACGAATATGGAGGAAACAGAATTCAGTTTAATGGGTTTTGTGAATGAAAGTATCAGAAATTATGATACTCAGGACAGAAAGAATCTCATCCTAGAATATTTAGAAAAGTGCTTAGGTTCAGAAATTAGAGAATTCCTCACCTATCAGGAAACAGACTGGTCTAAGGAACGTTTTACTTCTGCTGGAGAAGCCAAACCTTTATATGCTCATCCACAATATGGAAATGAGCTTATCCAAAAACCCAAATGGAATGGCAAATTGATTTTTTCTGGAACAGAGACATCTTCTGTGTATGGAGG
Organism: uncultured Comamonadaceae bacterium; assembly: GCA_964616995.1. Lineage (GTDB taxonomy): Bacteria > Bacteroidota > Bacteroidia > Flavobacteriales_D > Sanyastnellaceae > ASP10-05a. Next base: position 6,519 of record CAZTVP010000010.1, on the reverse strand, counting down.
TTATATGGAAGGAGCAATAATTAGTGCTAAAAATGCAATACGAACATTACTGATGAGCTAATCGAAAAGCCTCCGGAGTAGAGCCTGTATATTTTTTAAAGTATCTAAAGAAGTTCGAGGTTTCGTCAAAACCAGCGGAGTATGCAATTTCTTTTATGGACATATTTGTGCCTAACAGAAGCCTCTTTATCTTAACAATTGTAATGTCATCAATGAAGGTTTTAGCAGACTTTCTCACTACTGATTGTACAATGTTATTAAGTGTTTTAGTAGTGATTCCTAGATGATTAGCATAGTATCCAACCTTACGCTCTGCAAAACAGTTCTCTTCTACTTTTTGTTGGAATTTTAGGAAGTTTGACAGATGCTTTTTTTCTGAGTCATCGTTGGTTTCCATAGATTTCAAACGAAAGAGCTTAGTGATTATAATATGCATGATGCTTCTGCTAATTCCCTGTGAAAATTCATCCGTAAGCAGAGATTCCTTTTGAGCTTGATGAATCAAATTCAGGAGATTCTCAAAGACCTCTGGATGTTCTTTAAGGTCAATTTTTGGATTACTAAGCACCTCATTAAAAAGCTGTATAGACTTGCTGGCTTGTCTTTCGTTTAAATGACTAATAATAAAATCTTCAGTAAATACAATCACAAATCCCTTGGCACCATCGCTTTTGAAGAAACGCTGTAGCTGGTCTTTCCTAATCAAAAGAACAGAACCCTTATCATATTTATAGTCGGTAAAATCCACTGTATGATAACCACTTCCATCAGTAATTACCAGAATCATAAAAAACTTAATGATGTGACTTTTACTGATGTCATGGTCCAGCTCCCGAACCAGAAGGTCTTCCAGGTGCAAAATTTCAAGAAAGGACTTTGGATTCGCTCTATTCTGAAATTGGACTTGTTTTATTTTGTCAGCCATGTGTCTTTGAAGATTAAAATTAAGCGTTGCAATGCGTATTTAAACACTAATCATTATTCTGTTTTATAAGAACAACTTTTCCACCATAAACTGTTTCCATGTTATATGTGTTTTTCTGATTGACAGCTTTTAAAAACTGCTGGGTTTCATACATATCCGCATTATCCACATAAATGATGCTGTCTTTATGGAATTTATCTTCCAGCATCTCGAAAACGGCTAAGTATAAATCTTTCCAACCGTCTAGCAGCAGCAAATCCACAGGCTGGTTGTAGGATTTTAGTGTTTGCACCGCATCACCTACTCTCAAGTCTATGATATCTCTAACTCCAGCTTTATGAAAATTCTCCAGTGCTTTTTGAGCCTTAGAATCTATGAGTTCAGTAGTGGTAATATTCCCTCCTGTTTGAAGCGCTCCTTCTGCTAAATAGAGCGTAGAAATACCAAACGAAGTCCCGAATTCCACTAGGTTTTGAAGTTTATTTTCTGTAATTAGTTGAACCAAATCTTCACCTTGTTCCTTTGATATAGAAAGGTAAACGTCTTTAAAATGTTCAGGTGTTATAGGGCCAGAAATGCCTCTTAACATCCCTTTCAATATTTTGAGCTTATCGAATTTAGAATCGCTGAAGAGTTCTTGAATGGTGGCTTGAATTAAGTTTAATTGTGGTGTACTCATGTTTTTTTAAGCACAAATTTCGAGAGAACACCTTCCATTTTAATTATCAAAAAAAGCGCATTTAGTGTCAAAATCTTCCATACAAAAAAGACAGCCATTATTGGCTGCCCTTTGCTTTAGAATCAACTGTGGTAGTATTACTTCCAAGTAACTATTTCTTCCAGCGGTCTTCTGGTTTTAGGGTGGGCAGGTGCACCTTTTCTATGTCCAAATGCTACCATGTATGAAAGACCATACTGAGTAGTGTCCACTCCAAATTTTTCACTTAATAGTTGCTCTACTTTTTCTTGATGAAAACCTTCTATAGGGCAACTGTCTATGCCATTCATGGCAGCGCCAGTCATCATATTGGCCAGAGCTATATAGCATTGCTTGGACGCCCAGTCAAAGAGTTTTTTATCAGTATCTAAATCAAAGTCAGACTCCTGGAATACTTTGTAAAAGTTGCCATATCCTTCCATAACATCTGGTGGAAGCTGCTTGATATCTTTCATCATTCTTACCGTGTGGTCAGAACCAGCCTTAGTCATAGGTGCTTTCATGGTTAAACCTAAAATGAAATGTGACGCTGTGTCTAATTTTAAAGGTGCTCCCCAAGAAATAGGTTTTAGCGCTTCTCTCAGGTCTTTATCCTGAACCACTATAAAATGCCATGGCTCAAATCCGAAAGAACTCGGAGAAAGATTGGCTAATTTGAGAATGAAGTTAATGTCTTCATCTGACAACTTTTTTGTCGCATCAAACTCTTTGCAGGCATGTCTGAACTGAAAAACATTAAGAATGTCTTCTTTTGAAATATTTGGTGTTTCCATATTTTAAACTTAATACTATACTATTTATAGCCACAAACATAATTATAGTAAATTTGCTACACAATAACGGTCAAAGAGTATAGTACCTAAAAGTCAATTGACATGTATGAATTCAATGGAAAAAAGTATCCCTGTTGCACCAGCTTAACCATGGGAATTATCGGTGGAAAATGGAAAACAGTAATTCTATTCTACCTCTCAGAACAGACTTTACGCTACAGTGAGCTGCGCAAAAAAATGCCAACCGTTACCGAAAGAGCGCTGAGTCTTCAATTAAAAAACTTGGAGGAAGATGGTTTAATCAACAGGACGGTTCATACCACGAAACCTCCATTAAAAGTAGAATACTCCCTCACTGATTTTGGGAAAAGTGCCATTCCACTGGTGAAGTCAATTGCTGAGTGGGGGGATTTGGTGGTGGAGAGGTATGGTTAAATTACTCTAAAAATTTCTGAGAACACTCATGCTTTTTCAAACGCTCTAAAACTTGAGGCATTCTCTTTTTTACGTCATCATCAGAAATGCGAATGACTTTTAAGCCAAGGTTTTCCATGAACTCATCTCTTTCTTTGTCATACTCTTTTTTGAAATCATGACTGCTTCCATCTATTTCTATCACTACCTGAGCATTGGCACAGTAAAAGTCGGCTATGTAATTCCCTATGATTTTCTGTCTATCAAAATCCAACCCTAAAAACTTCCCTCTTTTCACCTCATTCCAGAAGAGTGCTTCAGCAAGGTTCCCTGCCTTTCTGAGGTTCTTAGCATATTCTTTAAGCTTTGGGTTGTAGGGCAGAGATTTATAGTTGGTGGTATTTCGCGGGTGTTTTTTGTTTGGCATTTATGGGGTTAAGTTATGGAAAATGATTGGTAAATGGCTAGGAACTTTGCAACCACCCCGTCATTTATGAGCTTAAAGCAAAGCTTTGCTCATAAATGCCACCCCTCCAGAGGAGGGGAACTTGCATCTGCCTTACAGGGAATCTCGAGGGTTCCCCTCCTTTGGAGGGGTGGATTGCTAGGCGAAGCTGTAGCAAGACGGGGTGGTTGATTCGTGCTTGAAAAGATATCAGCAAATTCGAAATAGTGTACGCTCTTCCAATCCTCGTTAGGGTTTCCAACTTAATAGATGTAATTAACTTATATTTAAAGCCTTATGAAATTATTCCTTATCTCATTAGTAACCGTAATTGTCCTCTTTTCTTGTACTAAAGAAGAGGCAGAGGAAAAACCACATTACTCCATAAATGAAGGACTATCTAAATACTTATTTAATGAAAATAGCTACTGGGTATATTTAGATACTGAGACCAATAATGAAGATAGTATTAGCTTAACCAATATAAGGACAGAAGTAAATCAACTAGGTCCTTCTGGTCCTGGACAAGGTCCTCAAGGAACGTTAGATTTTTATGAGATAGATTATCACAGCTCGATTTCAGGAAACTATTCCGAGTTTGTTTATTCTTCACAAATAGCCAAAAGACTATTAACCGGAGGGTTGATTTTTATAGAAGGAAGCCCTGGCACTGAAATCTTGAATGCCAGAGTAGAATCTAATCTTGATTCAATGGTGATTCGCGAAGAAGTCTATTTTGATGTAGTCCAAATCAGAGCAAATGCAGACCAAGATATTTCAAACAACTTGAATCTCTATTATGCTCCAGAAATAGGACTTATAAAAAAGGAAATCTTAAACGAATCTGACACTTCTGTTTGGGAGTTAGACAGGTGTAACGTGAGCTTATTTAATTAAACGAGCCCAAACCTGCCTACTTTTCTTTCCAGCAGGCGAGTATGTTTGTAAGTCTAATTGTTTTTCAGCTTAAAAAATATTTAACAAGACAACTTGTTATATCAAGTTAAACTGCTCAAAATGATGCGTAAAATGCTTTCTACTCATCAAGTCCCAGAGGAATTTATCTAATTCTCCAAATACTGGATGGACAGAAGTGAATTCTGGATTTTCCTTGAAGAAAGCTTGCATTTCGTCAAAGGCTTTTAGCAATTCACCTTTGGCTGCTTCTAAGTTTTCATTTCTGTAATCTCCACCTACAGGATAAGGCGCTTTTGTTCCCTTTGGGAATTTTCTGTAATTGTAAAGACTTTCAGTAAACGCTTCCAACATTTCTGGAACTGTGGAGATTTCCCTTTTATCTGTTCCAAAAGTCAGTCTGAGTTGAGTTTCCAGATGTTCCACCATGTGCTGAGGTGTCATTTCTCCCCAAAGAGATTCCGTAGATTCAGTGAGGTTCACCAGTTTTGAAGCGATATTCTCGCGGTTAAACTCCATAAATGGGTGTTTCTTTTGAACCATAGTCAGGATAGTGGCTATTGCACATAATTCATCTTCTTGGTCAAACACTTCCACAAACCATTTTACTATTCCAGAAGGGAACTCTCTTCCTCTCCAGTCGCGTTCTACTCGCTCTTTACAGGTGAGTCTTACATAGATAGTATCGTTATGGTAAAGTGGTTTTAAGAATCGGATTTCTTCTAATCCATAATTAGCTGCTACAGGCCCTTTATTTGGGTAAACGAATAATCCAGCTGCAGCGGAAACTATGAAATATCCATGAGCTGCGCGCTTCTCGAAAATGGTTCCTTCTAGAGAAGTAATATCCGTATGCGCATAAAAATGGTCCCACGTCAGGTTGGCGAAATTGCTAATATCAATATCTGTAATCGTTCTCTTATGAGTCTTTAAACTCATTCCAGGTTTGATGTCCTCAAAGTGATAAGTAAACGGATGGTTTGGAGATTCTTTGTACTTGGCTCCAGCTTGGTAGATTCCTGTTATCTCAGTGATGGTAGTAGGAGTTCCTTGTATGGCTGTGCGTTGCAAATAATGCTCTACACCCCTCATTCCACCCATTTCTTCTCCACCTCCAGCTCTTCCGGGTCCGCCATGAACTAACGTAGGAAGTGGTGAACCATGTCCCGTGCTGAGCTTTGCCATCTCTCGGTTCATCACTAGAATTCTTCCATGGTGACTAGCTGCTCCAGTAACGAATTTTCTAGCTATTTCATCATCATATGTAGCTATGGAACATACCAATGAACCTTTACCCATTTTTGCCAATTCTATAGCATCATCTAAATCTTTATAAGGCATAATGGTACTCACTGGGCCAAAGGCTTCTACCTCATGAACAGCCGTATTTTTATGCGGCTCTTTTTCTACTAGAAGCATTGGAGGAAGAAAAGCACCTTTTTCTTTATCCGCTTCTATCAATGTGAGTTCTTCTAGATTCCCATAAACTAAATCTGCAGTTTGGTTGAGCGTAGCAACGCGTTCTTGTACTTCACTTACTTGGTCTTTAGAAGCCAAGGCTCCCATACGAACTTCTTTTAAAGAAGGGTTTCCAATAGTTACTTTTCCTAGTGCTTTGCCAAGAGCTATCTGCACATCTTCCACCAGATTTTCAGGAACTATAATTCTACGAATGGCTGTGCATTTCTGTCCACATTTGGTAGTCATTTCGTTTCGTACTTCTCTAATGAATTGATTGAATTCTGGAGTTCCTGGCACTGCATCTTCTCCAAGCACAGAACAGTTCAGAGAATCTGCTTCCATATTAAATGGTACAGCCTTATCTATAATTCTATCGTGCGCTTTTAGCATTTTTCCTGTGGAAGCTGACCCCGTGAATGTCACCACATCTTGGCTATCTATATGATCTAGAAGTGTTCTTGCGGAGCCGCAGATTAATTGCAACGCGCCTTCCGGAAGAATTTTACTGGCTATAATTTCTTTCACCACAGCTTCTGTCAAATAACTAGTAGAAGTGGCTGGTTTAACCACAGCTGGAACGCCCGCCATCCAATTTACCGCGCACTTTTCTAACATTCCCCATACTGGGAAGTTATAGGCATTTATATGAACCGCCACGCCTTCTTTAGGCACCATAATGTGATGTCCCATAAATGCTCCACCGCGACTTAAATCCACAGGTGCGCCATCTACATGAGAGGTTTGGTTAGGAAATAATTTTCTGAGGGAAGCATTGGCAAACAAGTTACCGAAACCACCTTCTATATCTATCCAAGAATCCGTTTTAGTAGCGCCTGTTTTATAGCTGATTTCATAAAACTGGTTTTTT
>CAZTVP010000009.1:0-15454 GCA_964616995.1 uncultured Comamonadaceae bacterium | reverse complement strand
CAGCTCTTGTTTCTCTCAGTGCTTTACCGTTATCCCAAGTTTCTGCACGAGCTAGTGCCTCTAGGTTAGCTTCCATAACGTCAGCTATTTTTAGAAGCATATTACTACGTTCAGTGGCTGAGCTTTTATTCCATGCTGGAGCCGCTTTCCAAGCTGCATCTAAAGCTAGCTCTATATCTTCTTCTGTAGACCTAGCTATTTTAGTAAAGCTCTGTCCATCTACTGGTGAAACGTTCTCGAAATAGGTCCCTTTTACCGGAGCTACCCATTTTCCTCCTATAAAATTATCGTACTGATCCTTGAATTTAGGTTTTTCTACTACCGATTGGGTAGTGGTTTCTACTGTACTCATAATATTGAATTTTAAGGGTTAATAACTGTCTGAAACTATTTTAAATGTCATATTCAGACTTGAATTGACGGCAAATTATATTCTTGTTTTCAAAAGAAATTGACCTATCCTATCAACTAGGTGAACTATTCTATTAATCAGAAAATCAGTCTAAACTGATAAAAGTCATTTTTAACAGGTTATCTAATACATAAATTGTGACTCAGACTTGAAAATACTCGTAGCATGACAGTAGGTAACTCTCTTATAAAAAACATAGAACTAGAAAAACTGGTAGAAAACCAAACTACCTACACTACTAATCATGCTGAGATGCACTTGTTTGAAACGCATCGTTCTGCTGAGCAAGTACTGTTAAAGTTCAATCAACCTATCCTGGCAAGTATGTTAGAAGGCAAAAAGGTCATGCATTTAAATCGATTAAATTCATTTGACTTTCTTCCAGGAGAATCTTTGATTCTTCCTGCTAATGAGATGATGTGTATAGATTTTCCTGAGGCAGAAATGAATAATCCTACTCGATGTTTAGCTATGGCTATTTCAGAGGATAAGATTAAAAGTACCATTCAATACCTAAATGAAAGTAGAAATAGAATAGATGGTGAATGGAATTTTACTGATTACAATTTCCATTTCACGAATGATTTAGGGCTACAGCAAATAGTTCATCGTCTAATGTATTTATTTAGAGAAGACCATCCATCTAAGGAGCTATTCACAGATTTCACCCTTCAGGAACTTATCATTCGAATTCTTCAAGCGGAAACTAGAAAACTTTACTCTGAAAAATCACTTGAACTTGATACTTCACATAGACTAGCTCATGTCATTAACTTCATAAGAAAACACATAGACCAAGATTTAAGCATCAAGGTTTTAAGTAGTGAAGCTTGTATGAGCGAGTCCAACTTTTATAGAGTATTCAAAAATGAACTTGGTATAAGTCCCGTAGATTTCATTATTAATGAGCGCATAAAACTTGCAAGCAGTCTTCTTAAAAATCCTACCATAAGAATAAAGGAAGTCTATATGGAATGTGGATTCAACAGTCTTTCGTACTTCACGAGACTATTTAAAAAGAAGAAGAACTGTACACCTAAAGAATTTCAGTTAGCGGTGCAAATGAGCTAAAGAATTAAAATCAAAATTTTTGATGAGAACGAAATAGTCTAATTTAAACCTCAACTCACGAAACCACCACTTCACCTATCCCACAAAGCTCCTTTACTTTATCTACCGCAAAATCCACACACTGCTGAGTAGTGAATCTTGAGAATGAAAACCTCAGAGAAGCTCTTCCATCTTTAATGGCGCCTATGGATTCTAAAACATGAGAACCTTTAGCTGCACCAGAACTACAAGCGCTTCCTCCAGAGCAAGCTACTCCTTCTAAGTCCAATAAGAATAGCATCATTCCAGCATTTTCGCACGGAGGAAAGGTCACATTTAATACCGTGTAAAGACTGTCTTCACTATTAGACATTCCATTGAATTCAGTTCCTGGAATTTCGGCTAAGCAGCGTTTTACCATGTGCTGCTTTAATCCGCTGATGTATTCTTGGTGTTCTGTAATATCTCTGTTGGCTATCTCTAACGCCTTGGCCAATCCAACTATTCCATAGAGGTTTTCTGTTCCTCCTCTGAGCTGTCTCTCTTGACCTCCACCTATGATGAGTGGTTTGATTTTTAAATCCTTATTGACATAAAGAAATCCTATTCCCTTTGGGCCATGAAGTTTGTGCGCTGCGCAAGTAAGAAAATCTATCTCTAACTCCTGCAAGTCAAAACTATAATGCCCCATCGTTTGAACCGTGTCTGAATGGAAAAGAGCACCATGTGATTTGCACAGCTCACTCACCTTTTTAAGCGGAAGAAGATTAGCTATTTCATTATTTCCGTGCATAAGGCTAACTAAGGCTTTTCCTTCTCCGTTTGCTAGAAGTACATCCAAATGATTGAGGTCAACCATTCCGCGGTCGTTCATGTTTACATGAACCACTTTAGCTTTTCCCTGTGCTTCTAAATTGGCTGCAGTTTTAATAACTGCACTATGCTCTATAGGAGTGGTAATGATTCTCACGCATCCTAAATCTTTAACCGCAGAGCGTATAGCCAAGTTATCAGCCTCCGTACCTCCAGAAGTGAAACATATTTCAGCGGGAGCGCAGTTTAGAAGAGCTGCTATCTTTCTTCTAGACTGTTCTATAGCGGTCTTTGTTTTCCTACCGAAAGAGTGGCTTGAGCTTGGATTCCCAAAATGTGTTTCCATGTAAGGAATCATAGCTTGAACTACCTCCGGATCCATGGGAGTAGTGGCCGCGTTGTCTAAGTAAACAGGTTTCATACCTCGTGTCATTTACGGATTATGAATTAGTTATTTCGTCCATCAGTTTTTTAGCTAGTGCTTCTGCTTCAGCAGGTGATTTACCCTCAGCATACACTCTTACTATGGGCTCAGTATTAGATTTACGCAGGTGAACCCAGCCTTCCGCGAAATCTATCTTGACTCCATCCACAGTCGTCAGCCTTTCAGAAGCATATTTTTCTTGGATATTTCTAAGGATTTTATCTACATCTAAATCTTGAGATAAATTCACCTTGGACTTCACCATGCTGTACTGAGGATAGGAATCTCTAAGTTCGGTCATTTTTAACTTTCTCTCTGCATAAAGTGATAGGAATAATGCTACTCCTACCAAAGAATCTCTACCATAGTGAAGCGCTGGATAAATGATTCCTCCATTTCCTTCTCCACCTATAACAGCGTCTGTTTCTTTCATGGTGGTTACTACATTCACCTCGCCCACAGCAGATGCAGTGTAAGTTTGACCGTGTTTTTGGGTAACATCTGCCAGTGCTCTCGTGCTAGATAGATTGCTTACCGTATTTCCTGGATTCTTGCTAAGCACATAATCAGCTACAGAAACTAAAGTGTATTCCTCTCCGAACATGCTTCCATCTTCACACACGAAAGCGAGTCTATCCACATCTGGATCTACAACGATTCCCATATCACAGCCCTTAGACTGGACTAAATCAGATAAGTCAGTAAGGTGCTCTTTCAGAGGTTCAGGATTATGCGGAAAATCTCCATTTGGTTCACAATACAGTTCTTCTACCTGCTTAACTCCTAAAGCCTCTAGTATAGCAGGAATGGCTATTCCTCCGGTAGAATTAACGGCATCTACAGCTACATGAATGTCAGCAGATGCTATAGCTTCAGCGTTCACTAGAGGAAGTTTCATAATTTCTTCTACATGCTTTTGGATGTACGAATCATCCTTACTGTAAGAACCTAAATCGTACACCTCGGCATATTCAGCGTTTCCGGCTTCAGCATTGGCTAAGACTTCAGCACCGTCAGCAGCAGAGATAAACTCACCTTTTTCGTTTAGGAGTTTAAGCGCATTCCACTGAGCAGGATTATGGCTAGCAGTAAGAATGATTCCTGCGTCTGCATTTTCTAATGGAACTGCCACTTCTACCGTGGGAGTGGTGCTCAATCCTAAATCCACTATGTCGGCTCCCATGCCCATGAGTGTTCCGCATACAAGTTGGCTTACCATTTCACCGCTGATTCTGGCATCTCTTCCTATGACCACTTTTATGCGTTTTTTTCTGCTTCTTTTCTGAATAAATGACACGAAAGCCGCTGTAAATTTCACCACATCTTCTGGTGTGAGGTTGTCATCTCTTCGTCCGCCTATGGTTCCACGTATTCCTGATATAGATTTTATTAAAGTCACTGTGTAGGGTTTTTATTCGCGGTGCAATACACTTTTTTACTAGTTCCAAAACTACTTTTCTTCAATCCTCCAGTGATTTCTGGTGACGAATAAAGTGGATGGAGTAGCTGGCTCATTGCACCGCAGTTCTAAGCCTCAAAAATAAAATGAAACCAGCCCTGAAATTCAGATAGGGATTACCACTTATCCATGCAATTCATGAAAGATATTAAGACCATTTACTATCAAATGTTAAAAACAACAGCTGAGGTAAAAGTTAAAGGCCATGATAACCGTTATATTTGAGAAGGAAGAGGTGACACATTGTCTTATTTCAGACTTGTGGCACGTGGGTTGAATACAGAGAAACCTATATAAACCAAGGAACGAATGTGGATGGATGAAGAAGATGCTCACTTAGATGAGCAAAACGAAAAGGGGTTAGTGCATAAGTTTAACTCCATGCTTAAGGACGCGTCAAGTGTTTATTTTGACGTGGATCAGATAGAGGTAATTATAGAACATTATTTAGAACGAGCTAAGCCAGACCAGGCACTTAAAGCGGTGGAGCACGGCTTGTCTATTTTCCCGACTAACGATTTCTTAAAACTAAGAAGAGGCCAAGTTCTCGTGAGCTTAGGTGAATTCAACAAGGGAAAGAAAATTTTAGATACACTTTTACAGAGAGACCCTAATAATGCGGAGATTCACTTTGGGTTAGGAATGACTTATAGTCAAATGAAAGAACCTGAAGTGGCCATAGGCTATTTCAAGCGTGCTTATGATTTAGCAGATAAAGAGCTACAAGCTGAAATTCTGGTTGAACTGGCACTTCAGTATCAGTTTACACAACAGGGAACTAAATCCTTGGCTTGTTACAAGAAAGGATTAGAGCTAGCACTGAATACAGATGTAGTGTTGAGAGAGCTCAAGAGTTTTAATTTCAGATTTAATATGCTGGTAGAGGTGGAGGAAATTATCCAAAATTACCTAGACCAGAATCCTTATGACCATACTGCATGGTTTTACTTAGGAATGATTCAGTTTGAAAGTGGGCTAACAGAGCCATCTATTTCTAGTTATGACTTTGCGCTAGCTATAAAAGAAGAGCAGCCTGCAGTGTATTATAAAAAAGCAGAAGCGCTTATAAAGCTGAATCGTCATAAAGAAGCCCTGGAGTCTTTACACGCTGAGCTGAAGTATAGAGAACCTATAGCCTTAAACTACTGCATCATAGCAGACTGTTATGAAAATCTAAATGACTTTAGACTAGCAGAAGAGTATTACCACAAAGCATTAGAATTAGACAGTTCTTTCTCTGAAGCGTACATAGGACTTGGGTTTTTAAAAGAAGTGAATGGAGATTATCTGTCTGCACTTCCGTATTACGCTAAGGCAGTTAAGGTAGATGAAGACAATTATAATGCTCACCTCATGCTATCTAGCGTGCTTTGTGAACTTGGTAAAATAGATGAAGCCAGAGAAGTAGTCTTGAATTTACTAGTTCTAGAAGATGGACTGGAAGAGGCATGGATAGAGCTAGCTTATTTATACCTAAAGGAAGAGAACTTAGAAAAAGCACTTCAGATTATAGATGAGGGAATAGAAACTGCTTACTCAAATGAGCAGCTTTGGTTAAAAAAAGTAGTTTATTTGCACAAATTTGGAAAACACTCAGAAGCGCTCGAGTTAGCTCGGGAGCTGCTGGTAGAAGATGTAAGTGTGAAACCCACACTTATGGAAGTAGGGCCAGGTTTAATGAATGACCCAGCTTTCGTGCAGCTTCTCAGCGAGTTTTAACTAGAGATGAGCAAAACATGGAATTGAACTTACCTCATATACCTGAGAGAACGTCTAAACCTCGTCAGAATGGAGTAAATATGATAATGGATAAAGCATTATCTACCAGAGCTGCAGAGGATATGGTGTCTGTAAGTGGAGACTACATAGACCTAGTGAAGCTAGGATTCGGTACTTCATATTTTACCAATAATACCAAAGAGAAAATCAAAATCTACCACGAAGCTGGTATAGATGTTTACCTAGGAGGTACACTTTTCGAGGCATTTTATGTGCGAGGAAAGTTAGATGAGTACAAAAGGTTTATAGACCATTTAGGGTTAAACACATTAGAAGTTTCAGACGGTTCCATAGTTCTAGAGCATGATGAAAAGTGCGAGCTAATTTCTGATTTGAGTAAAGACTTTAAAGTCCTATCTGAAGTAGGTTCTAAAGAAGAAGGAATACTAATAGCTCCTGCTAAGTGGATTAGCATGATGCAGACAGAACTAGAAGCAGGAAGCTGGAAAGTAATAGCAGAAGCTAGAGAAAGTGGTAACGTAGGTATTTACAGACCTAATGGTTCGGCTCATACTATCTTAGTGAATAAGATTTTAGCTAAAGTAGATGGTGATAGAATCTTATGGGAAGCTCCTAAAAAGCCTCAGCAAGTTTGGTTTATCAAGCTGCTTGGTCATAATGTGAATTTAGTAAACATAGCTCCTAATGATGTTATTCCATTGGAAACACTTAGAGCAGGTTTAAGAGGAGATACATTCTTTAACTGGCTTCCTGAGGATATCGTAAACCTTAGAGCACCTAAATAATTCTTTTCTTATGAAAGAGATTACTCCAGAAGAATACCAAAGAAAAATAGACCAGAAAGAAGAGTTTCAGGTCATAGATATCCGAGAAGAATTCGAGGTAGAGTACTGTGGTATTAATGGAGAACATATTCCCATGGCTGAAATCATGGAGAATGTAGATAAGATTAGAAAAGACATTCCAGTTATTTTTCACTGTCAAGCAGGGAACAGGTCTAAAGCTGTAATCTATATGCTGGAGAAAAAGCATGGATTTACTAACCTTTATAATCTACAAGGAGGAGTAAAGGGTTATGCATCAGATATAGACGATACTCTAGACTGTTACTAAATGTCTTTCTCCAGTAGAATAGCACTTTTTTTCAAGGGTATGGCCATGGGTGGAGCTGATGTAGTTCCGGGAGTATCAGGTGGAACTATAGCTTTTATTACAGGCATTTACGAGGAGTTATTAGAATCCCTTTCTAATCTAAACTTTGGATTATTAAAAACGCTAAGAAAAGAAGGAGTAAAATCATTTTGGAAAGCAGTAAATGGAAATTTTCTCATTACACTATTTGCTGGCATCATTACAAGTTTACTGCTTTTAGCCAAAGGTGTAGAATATCTGCTGCATCATCATCCGATTCTCCTTTGGTCATTTTTCTTTGGGCTCATTCTAGCCAGTGTTTGGCTAATGGGAAAGCAAGTAGAAAAATGGAATGCACAAACGGTTATAGCCTTAATCATAGGAACTTTCATAGCTTACTACATTACCATAGTAGCTCCAGTAGGAGGAAATACCAGTTGGTGGTACATCATACTATCTGGAGCCATAGCCATTACTGCCATGATTCTTCCTGGTATTTCGGGTAGTTTTATCTTACTTTTATTAGGGATGTATGCCACCATTTTGGGTGCTTTGAATGATACCAGAGAAGCACTTACTGCAGGTGCTTGGGAAGAGTTGACCGCCTCTGGAACTATCGTTCTCTTATTTATAGTGGGCTGTTTAGCTGGGCTGCTGTTATTTTCTAAAGGATTGAATTGGTTATTCAAGAATTACAGAAATGTAACTATAGCTCTACTCACAGGATTTTTAATAGGTAGTTTAAATAAAATTTATCCTTGGAAAGAAGTTCTAGAATCGTATGTAAAACATAAAGGAGAACCTGATGAAGAAGTGGTTCCTTTGGTTTCTAGAAATGTTCTCCCAGAGACTTTCACTAAAATAACTGGTGAGCCTAGTCACTTGTCCATGGCTTTAGTTTGTTTTGTAATAGGCATCATTCTCATAGTAGTGTTAGACAGATTTTCTCCAAAGAACTAAACCTTATAGCCAGCAGTCTAGGTTAGATTTCCGTATTGACTTGACCCCTTGGAAACCGTATTTTTGCAGAAATATTGAGGACGTCTCAATAACCCTGAAAAGCACACTATCTAAATCACTGGCTCATGTCTGATACACTCATAAAATCTGCATCTTCTAGCTCGGAATCTACACCTCATGTAAATAAAATTTTAGAAGATTACAGATTGGCATGTTTAAGCAGAGAGGCTTCATTGCTAGGAAGAAAAGAAGTGCTTACTGGAAAAGCCAAGTTTGGGATTTTCGGAGATGGAAAAGAGCTGGCACAGCTAGCCATGGCCAAGCAGTTTCAGAATGGTGATTTCAGAAGTGGTTATTACAGAGACCAAACTTTCATGATGGCCATAGGTGAGTTGACTGTTAAGCAATACTTTGCAGCGCTATATGCTCACACAGATTTAGATAAAGAACCTACATCTGGAGGAAGGCAAATGGGTGGCCACTATGCCACTAGAAATTTAGATGAAAACGGAGAGTGGAAGAACCTCATGAAGCAGAAAAATTCTTCTGCAGATATTTCTCCTACCGCAGGTCAAATGCCAAGACTTCTAGGGCTTGCTCAAGCCAGTAAAGTGTACAAGCACAATGAGCTTCTTCATTCTGGATTCGAGAAATTTACAGATGGAGGAAACGAGGTGGCCTTCGGTACTATCGGAGATGCGAGTACCAGTGAAGGATTATTCTGGGAAACTTTAAATGCCGCATCAGTTCTAAAAGTTCCTATGTGCATGAATGTCTGGGATGATGGCTATGGGATTTCAGTTCCTAAAAAGTACCAGACTACGAAAGGGAGTATTTCTAAAGCCTTAGCAGGTTTCGACCCGATTCCTGGAGAGAATGGGATCAAGATATTTACAGTGAAGGGATGGAATTACCCAGACCTAATGAAGGTGTATGAAGATGCAGTTCACGTATGCAGAAGCCAACACCAACCAGTACTCATACATGTGGAAGATATGACACAGCCTCAGGGGCACTCAACTTCTGGCTCTCATGAAAGGTATAAATCACCAGAAAGACTGAAATGGGCAGAAGAATTCGACTGTATTAGAAAGTTTGGTGAGTTTATACAAGAGATTAAAATAGCTACTCAGGAAGAGCTAGATGAAATAAGAAAAGCGGCTAAAAAAGAGGTTCGCGCCCAGCAGAAAGAGGCTTGGGCAGAATTCAGAGCTGATTTAGATGGAGAAGCTAAGGAAGCACTTTCTGTTCTGGAGCCTATGGTAAACTCCAGCACTAATGGAAATCTAGTGGCTGCTGAAATCCAAAAACTAGCTTCGGATACTGAACCTATCAGAAGAACGATAGTAAGCACAGCTAAGAAAGTACTGAGGCTCACTACGGGAGAAGCTTCAAATGAGCGAAGCACACTTCTGGGTTGGTTAAAAGGTTATGAATTAAGAACACAGCCTAAATATTCTGATTACCTATACAGTCAGTCTGCTCAAAGAGCTGCTAAAGTTCCAGTCGTACCAGCTTCTTATGATGCTTCTGCTGAATCTGTGGATGGCAGAGTAGTATTGAGAGAAAATTTTAAAGTGCTTTTTGAGAAGTATCCTGAAGTACTCACTTTCGGAGAAGATACTGGTAAAATCGGAGGTGTAAACCAAGCCATGGAAGGCATGCAGGAGCAGTTCGGTGAGCTTAGAGTCTCAGATACAGGAATTAGAGAAGCTACCATTCTAGGGCAGGGAATAGGCATGGCCATGAGAGGGTTGAGACCTATAGCTGAGATTCAGTACTTGGATTATTTGTATTACGCGTTGCAAATAATGAGAGATGACCTAGCCACAGTTCACTACAGAACTAGAGGAGGTCAAAAAGCACCGCTTATAGTTCGTACCAGAGGACATCGATTAGAAGGAATTTGGCATGCAGGTTCTCCTATGGGAGCTATAATCAATTCCGTAAGAGGGATGAATGTGTGTGTTCCTCGAAATATGACACAGGCTGCGGGGATGTATAATTTACTATTGCGCAGCGATGAACCCGCACTAGTCATAGAATGTTTAAACGGATATAGAACCAAAGAAAATTTACCGTCTAACTTAGGTGAGTTCACAGTGCCATTGGGAATTCCTGAAGTAGTAAAAGAAGGAAATGACGTTACGCTTTTAAGCTATGGAAGTACTTTTAATATCTGTCAAAGTGCAATGAACGACCTAGAAGAAACTGGTATTTCAGTAGAACTCATAGATGTGAGAACACTGCTACCATTCGATTCAGAACATTTGATTAAAAAATCTCTGGAGAAAACTAATAGGCTGGTAATTATAGACGAGGATGTGCAAGGAGGAGCTACTGGTTATATCCTAGACCAAGTGTTAAATGAGCAGAAAGCGTGGAGTTTACTGGACGCTCAACCGCTTACGGTTAGCGCTAAACCACATTTGCCTCCTTATGGTACTGATGGAGATTACTTCAGTAAGCCATCAGAAGAAACAGTTTTTGATGCGGTTTATGGTCTGATGCATGAAGCCAATCCTTTAAAATTCCCAGCACTTTATGAGTAGTGAAGTAAGAGAGTTTACGCTCACTCAGGAATATATAGAGCTAAACAAACTGTTAAAATTTGAAAGCTTTATCTCAAGTGGTGCGGAAGCAGGAGTGGTTATTTCAGATGGATTAGTGCAGGTTAACGGAGAAGTAGAGTCAAGAAAAAGAAGAAAACTCCGTTCTGGAGATGAGGTCATGTTTGAAAATGTAGTAGTTAAGGTGGTTTAGCTACTAGATTTCTTTGTATTTTTCATCTTTAATAGTATGCATGCATAACATTTTGCGGTGCAATACTCATCTAACCAATGAAATTTATGTGTAGAATTCTGAACAGTTGTGTTCTCTGCAGCTTGTTAGTGCTAATTTGTTCTTTCGTATGTGGGAACAAGTCTTGGGCACAAGGAGAACTCAAAGGAGTGGTGAAAGACGATTCTAATGGTGAGCCAGTACCATTCGTTAATGTGTTGATAGATGGAACCCAAACTGGTACCACCACAGATTTTGATGGAGAATTTGTGCTTTCAAATGTCACTTATCCAGTTACTATAGAATATTCATTTGTAGGATACGAAGTAAAAAAAGAAACGTATCAGAGTGAGCCTAAAAAGTTGGTGGTGAAGTTGACAGCTACTTCTATAAATATTGAGCAGGCGGATGTAGTTGGAGATAGAATTTCGGAAAAACAAAAACAACGTCCATTGACTGTAGAGACTATGGATGCCTTAGCTATTAAAGAAACTCCCGCGGCTAGTTTTTATGATGGTTTAGGGAATCTAAAAGGGGTAGATCTGACTGCGGCCTCGCTTGGATTCAAGGTTATAAATACTAGAGGTTTTAATAGTACAAGTCCCGTACGTTCACTTCAATTAATAGATGGAGTAGATAACCAAGCTCCAGGATTGAATTTTTCTCTAGGTAATTTTTTGGGTTCTCCCGAGTTAGATGTCCAAAAAGTAGATATAATTTCTGGAGCTAGTTCAGCATTCTACGGACCTAATGCATTCAATGGAGTAATTAATATTGAGAACAAAAACCCGTTCTTCACTGAAGGACTTTCTGCTAATCTAAAAGTAGGAGAGAGGAACTTAATGGAAGTAGCGGCTAGATGGGCTGATGTATTTAAGAATGAAGATGATAAGCCCTGGATGGCGTATAAATTCAACATTTATTATTTGACGGCAGATGACTGGGAAGCAGAGAATTATGATCCGATCTTCGAAAGTGAAGTACCTGCTAATAATCCTGGTCGGTTTAATGCAGTTAATATTTATGGAGATGAGATTTTCACTGATTTTTCAGGAACAACTGGTTTCGGGAGTCCTGGCTTAAATCAATTTCATAGAACTGGATATAGAGAAATAGACTTGGTAGATTATACCACTGAAAACTTGAAAGCTAATACGGCATTTCATTTTAGATTAAAACCTGAGCAAGAATATGAATCTCCTGAACTCATTTTAGGGGCAAATGCTGGAACAGGAACCACAGTTTATCAAGGGGATAATAGATTCAGGCTAGAAGATATTTTGTTCTTTCAAGGAAGAGCTGAAATTAGAAAAAAGGATAAGTACTTCGTAAGGGCCTACATGACCGCGGAAAATGCTGGAAATTCATATGATCCATATGCTACAGCACTTAGGTTAGTAGAAGAAGGAAGATCAAGTAATAGCTGGTTTGGTGCTTACAGTAATTACTGGAATAATGTAATTGTAGATCAAATGATAGCAGCAGGTTATACCGATCCATCTGATGATGGAACCTTTGACCCTGTTACATTCATGTTGACCTATAACCAAGATTCTGTAGCAGCTTCTCAAGCTTGGTTAGAACAAAATATACCTTTGTTAACAGAGTTTCATAGTCAAGCAGCGGCCGCTGCTGATTCGGGAGAAGGAATTAACCCTGGTGTATTTTATCAGCCAGGTTCAGCAGCTTTTAATGAAGCTTTTGAGCGTATTACAACTTCTAAAAATAATAGTGAGGAAGAAGGGACACTATTCTTTGATGAATCTAAACTTTTTCATATTCAAGGTGAATACAAAATAGAGCCTGAGTGGACTGACGCTATTACTTTGGGAGGAAGTGGAAGAGTGTATAGACCCTTTTCTGATGGTACTATTTTTTCAGACACTGCTGGAGTGAGAATCACAAATTCCGAATTTGGGTTATACACTGGGATAGAAAAGAAATTGACAGAGCAAAACCTTATTCTGAATGGTACTCTTAGGATGGACAAGAATCAGAACTTCAATGTGATCTTTACACCAGCAGTTTCTGCGGTTTGGAAACCTGGTACTCAAAGTTACTTGAGGTTTTCATTCTCATCAGCAATACGTAACCCAACTCTCTCCGACCAGTACTTGTTTTTAGATGTAGGACCAGCTACGTTGAGTGGTAATTTAAATGGCGTTCAAGATTTAATAACTGTAGATTCTTATAATGAATTCAGAAATGCTGAGTTTCCTAATCCTGATGATCTAGAGTATTTTGATATCGATCCTATTAGACCAGAGCGTGTGAAGACTTTTGAATTAGGATATAGATCTACTATAGGTGATAAGCTCTATGCTGATTTAGGATACTACTACAGTATTTATGATGATTTCCTTGGTTTTAATATAGGTCTGACGCTAGACAATACTGTGGGAGGAATTTCTGAGAATATTAATGTATTTAGGTATTCTGCCAATTCTCAGAATCAAGTAACTACACAAGGTGCTAGTATTGGATTAAATTACTACTTAAATAAAACACTTAGCCTCAACGGAAACTACTCATGGAATCGATTAAACGTAGAACTAGAAGATGATCCTATCATCCCTGCATTTAATACACCAGAACATAAGTTTAATGTAGGCTTTGGCGGAAGAGATATCAGTTTCAATATTGGAGAAAAAGAAATCAAAACATTTGGGTTTAATGTGAATTATAAGTGGGTAGAAGGATTCTTGTTTGAGGGATCACCACAGTTTACAGGATTAGTGCCTACTTATGATTTATTAGATGTCCAAATTAATTTCACGTCCAAAAAGTTGAATACAATCTATAAATTAGGTGCTACTAACGTGTTGAATAATGCACAATTCCAGACTTATGGAGGTCCAAGAATTGGAAGACTAGCCTATATTAGTATTACCTATGAACTAAATAAGAACAAGTAATAACCAATTAAATAAATATAATGAAGAGAATTTTACTATTAGGTGCCTTGGCACTAGTTATGAATTTATCCAGCATAGCGCAAGATCAAAGATATTTGGATGAGATATTTGATGATGTGGTAGTGACCGAGGATCAGATGTACGGATTAAATTCTACGGTTTTAACTGTACCTGATTTCGGAACAGCTTTAGATTTACCTTTATTTTTAGATGTCTATGAGCCAGAGGGTGACACAGAAACAGCTAGACCTCTTATTATTTATTTTCATACAGGAAATTTTCTCCCACACCCACAGAATTCCAGTCCCAGCGGAACTAGAAAGGATTCTACTGTAGTAGCTATTTGTACTAGACTTGCCAAAATGGGTTACGTAGTAGCTAGTGCAGAATACAGGCTTGGATGGAATCCGATTTCGGAAGTTCAAGAAGTTAGAGTAAACACACTTATCAATGCTGCATATAGAGGTGTTCAAGATTCTAGAAATGCAGTGAGATTCTTTAAAAAGACAGTGGCAGAAGACGATAATCCTTATGGAATTGACGATTCTAGAATAGTTCTTTGGGGTCAAGGTACAGGAGGTTATATCACATTGGCTTCAGCTACTTTAGATGAATATGCTGAAGTTTTATTGCCTAAATTCACTGGCTCAAACAGTCTTCCTATGGTTCTTGAACCAGTAAATGGAAATATTTTTGGAACGTCTTACGGAATAGTACCTCCTGGAACACCAGGTTTTCCAGCTACAGGTGATACTTTATGTATTCCAAATTTCCCGGGATATGATTCAGATTTTCAAATGGCCGTTAACATGGGAGGTGCACTTGGAGATTCATCTTGGATAGATCCAGGAGTGGTGCCTATCGTGTCATTCCATGCTCCAACAGATCTTTTTGCTCCTTATGCAGAGGCTACTTTAAATGTAGGTTTACCAGGGGGAGGTTCTCTTCCAGTAGTAGAGGTGCAGGGATCTTTAATAGTTCAACAGGAACAAACAGATTTAGGAAATCATGATGAATGGTATGAGTATGAATTTATAGATGAATACTCTATGAGAGCTGAAGAGGTAAATGGAGGATTAGAAGGATTGTTTCCGATTATAAGACCTGAAGGATCATTAGACACTTCGCCATGGGATTACTGGGATACTGAGACTAATGTAAATAGTGATTTAGGACTAATGACCAATCCAGATATGTCTGTAGATAAAGCCCAAATGTACATAGATACTATTCTAGGGTATTTCTCTCCTAGAGCTTGTATCACTCTAGACTTAGGATGTGATTTAGAAACGGCTGGTATAGTAGTAGGAGTAAATGAAACTCTTGCTGGAACTATCGGTTTAGCTGTTAGTCCTAATCCAGCTGTAAACACTATCACTTTCAATTCTGGAAAGCAGAATGTGATGGATAGAATTAACATCTTTGACTTAGAAGGAAGATTAGTAAGAACAGAATTTAACGTGAGAAATTCAGTTTATGAATTTAGAAGAGAAGATTTAAAATCTGGAATTTATATAGCTGAAGTAGTTCTAGAGAATGGAGCTATTTTAACTGAAAGAGTAATATTTGAATAAATATTAAATTGAATGAAACTAAAAAGGCTGGTTTTACACCAGCCTTTTTTTATGCTCTTATTATTTGAAGCTACCCTTTTTAGCAAGCGCTAAAGAATCTTTTCTTAATTCTCCACTTTCACTCTTATCTCTATCCAATACGGTGTTTTCTTAGTATTGGCATATAGCTGAACCTTTCTATACTGCCAGCCAATT